>NZ_JASJVI010000007.1:0-89194 GCF_035019865.1 Cryobacterium sp. 10I5 | reverse complement strand
CTGAACGATACAAATCACGCATCTGAACAGTGGGGCTCACTCGCACCACAGGTGGTGCCCATCGAAGCCAATATTCACTCCAGCGCCCAGCTCGCCATCGTGTCGATGGTGAGTTCGCGCTTTTGGTCTTTCGTGAGCATGCTTGACCCCCTCTCCTCTCGCGCTTACCCAATAAACGAATCGTCGACGAGAGCCTGCGCGGCGTGGTCGACCTCCTCGAGCAGACCTTCGCGGATCGCGTTGACGGGGGCGTCGTTGTCCAGCCGCGGGTTGGCACCGACGAACCACAGCCGGGCGACTTGCTCACCCTCGGCCGCGGCGATCTTCTGCCACTGCTCGTAGGCGAAAGCCAGTCGAGTTATAGCTCCGCGGGGCGGCAGGAGACCGCCCTCTGTGGCCCATCCGTGCGACGCCTGGGGATCGTTCGAGTAGGCCAGGGCCGCCACGAGGGTTTCGCCCAGGGCTGCGTTCAGGCGCCTGGTGATCTCGCGAATACTCGGGTCCGTCTCCACATATTCAGGCTTTTCCAGCGCCTCGTCCAGCTCGCGCAGCTTGGCAAAGGCGTCCAGCCGGTCAGCGTGGCGAACCTCTGCGAGCTTGGCGACATCCGCGGGCTTGAAAAGGTGATGTGCGCCAACCTTGTGTGAGGGAAGCAGGCCCTCGTTGACTATCTTCATCAGCGTCGGGCGCGAAACTCCGAGGACACTCGCCGCGGTGGTTGAGGTCATCTCGGCCGCTTCTTGGGCGTCTTGGGCTTCTTTGAGGGCTTCCACATCATCAGCCGCTGGCTCGACGGGCACGGGCGCAGGCATTACATCTGGCTCAACGGTCCGCATGCCCATCGCGTATGCCGCCGCTGTCTCCCGCCATTCCTGCTGCGCGCGGAGGAGGCGCTCGTACGCGCCCAGCTCGCTCGCGGAGTAGACGAGCGGCTCGATCTCTGCCGCGTATGCGTCCAGCTCTGCCGGGGTGAACTCGGCCGTCCAAGCGAACAGGTCTCGGAGCGCCGCCACGACGTCGTTGTGGTTCCGGTTGATCGCGCGGATCAGTCGGCTCGAGAGCGCAGTGCCGTTCTCGAACTCGCGTCCGATCCGGGCCCAGTGACGGAGCTGCTCCTCCGCGCTGCGGCTGGTTACTGCGCCCGCTGTTTTCGCGGCCTCAAAGAGGTCGCGGTCCACTCGCACCTGGATCATTGAGCTCATGCTGCGACGGTAGCAAATTCCGACAGGAAAAGGTGCCGTGACAAAGCTGGCTCGCTCCCTCGGATCATGACGATTTCATGGCTTCGGGCGCCCGACTCGACGGCTTGATAACTTTATCAACGGGCCTGTCTCTTGGGTTGGCTGCTTCGTACGCTAGGAGTATGACGAACTCGGCAATGCGCCCGCTGCGGCGCTCGGCGCACAAGGAATCAGTTGTGTTGGCGTTACCGTCGATCGTGGCGCGCCTTCAGAAGGTCCTGGGGCGGGATGTAGTCGCGGTCATCACGGGGAAGACCCCGCGGCAAGTCTCGCGATGGTTCGCAGGCGAGGCGAAGCCAACCATGCACGCCCAGCAGTTGTTGCGCGACACCTTCGAGGTCGTCGAGCTGCTGTCCGAGGTCGACTCCGACGAGGTCGTACGGGCCTGGTTTATCGGCATGAACACCCAGCTCAGAGACGCGGCGCCGGCAGAGGTAATCGCCGAGGGCCGAGTTCGTGACGTGATGGCGGCGGCCCGCGCTTTCGTCGTAGCTGGCTGAGTCGCAGCCAACTGAGCAGCTGTTAGCCTCCTAAACCTCTTCATGTTGATCTCGGGAATCTCGAAGAACCACCACTCGCCATGCGGCGTACATTCACCTGGTAACTCAACTGCGGGCTCGAGCTCGTAGCTGCACCGCATGGTCGCGGATGACAGCCTCGTCGAGGCCCAGTCGAGCGCACAGATCAGCCAACGAGACGGCGCCGCCCTCGGTCACGGCCAGATTCGCGTAGGAGTCCAACACTTCGCGCGCAGCGGATCGGACCACGCGCGCCGTCTCGTCCAAGCCCTCAGCGGAGTCGACCACGGCCACGGCGTGACCCGCCCTGGTCAGGACGATGCGCTGCTCGGCGGCCTCAGCAACGACCGCTGAGAGTCCCTTACGGGCGGCGATTGATATGGGCATGCGTAGTGCCTTCATGGTCGGAACCCTAAGCGGAGCTGTGCATCGTCGCAAGATGCGGGGATAGTCGCGGTGAGGTGTCCGCGGCCTCACTAATCAGCACAGCCACCGGCTCGCCGTGCTTGGTGATCGTTGCCCTCTCATACTTGAGGGTCACAGCGTCGACCAGTTTGCGGGGATGTGTCTTCGCCGCGGTGATCGGGATTTGCAAAGGGAATTCTCTGCTGGAACTACTTGGTCGCACCTATTGGTTTCACGATCGCCCTGAACATTTCCCGAAGCCCATCCTCGTCGACCTCCGCCGTCGTGTACGTGCGCTTCTCACCGGACTATCGGCGCCGCTTCGCTCGGGCAGCGAACTCGTCGAGGACCCGGACGACGTCCTTCGCGAGCCAAATCCGGTTTCTTCGCCCGTCCGTGATCTGAGTTAGGACGCCGGCGCCCACGAGGCGGTCGATAGCTACCTGAGCGTTGACGGTCGAGACGCCCAGCTGAGCCGCGGCCGACGCTGCGCCGATCACTGGTTGGCGCTGCAGAATGCCCACGAGCCGGTGGGCGGCTGAGTCCTGTCGCGCGCGGATGCGCCCGCGCCATTCCGCCTGCACGCTTTCCAGGTCGGCCACGAGGATGCGACCGTTGTGCACCGCTGCGAACGACGCGTAGGCAATGGAGCGGATTATTGGGGTGACGTCCCCGGCCCGGTACGCGCTCAGGGCATCGAAATATCGACCGGTGTCCTGGAGTAGCCCCGCGGAGACCGGAACAGCGACGCTTCGCGTGAGCTGGCCCCCGCGCAGCATCGCCTGGATGAGTGAGCGACCGACTCTTCCGTTGCCGTCGGGGAATGGGTGGATGGTCTCGAACTGGGCGTGAGCGATCGCAGCCTGAGCGAGCACGGGAAGGTCGACGCGATTGGCGAAGACTACGAGGTCGTCCATGAGATCGGGGACCCGATCGTGATGTGGCGGGACGAACTTTGCGGTGTGCGGCCTGAGGCTACTGACTCCGATCCAAACCTGCTGGTCACGCCAGTGCCCGACGATGCCCGGGTTGCTGTGCTCGAGGAGTGCGCGATGCATCTCCAAGATGGCGATGCCGTCGATCGACTCAGACATGGTTAGTGCCGCTTGCATGGCTCGGATGTTGTCGGCGATGAGCTGTGCGTTCTCCGAGGTCTGTACACCGAGTTCCGCCAGAGCGATCTCCTGTGCACCGCTGCTGAGGTGCTCAATCTCTGAGCTGGAGGCGCTCTCTGTGAGAAGGAGAACGGATGCAAACTGTGCGGCCATTTGCCCAACTTCGGCATCGAAGCGGGCCAGCTCGCTGGCAGCCTCTTCTGTGAGCGCTTGCAGTTCGGTATCGAGCGGTATCTGGAGATCAGCGATGAACGCGGGCACCGACGCCAGGTACGAGCCTGACGCCAGGCGCTTCTGGGTGCGTGAGCCATACTCGTCCTGCACGCTGTGCCAGGGGCGTTCTTCGTAGCGGATAGCCGGCCAAGGCGACTTCTCCTTAGACGTGGACATGCAGCGAGCATACCGATGCTTGGCAATTTATCCATTGTCATGAACCGTGCCGCCGCTGGTCTCCCGTGATCCGTCGAATCCTCCACGCGGGCTGTGAGCCTGATTCATTCGTGATTCACGCGATACCTCAATGAATCATGTATTCAGGGGACTCTCGGATAGTGATCCCGACTTCTTCATGGTCATCCGTACCCTGTGGGCTACCACTGGGCTATCGTGCCGACATGGAACCTGACTCTCTGGGCGCGTCGCCCAACTGTGAGCGCTGTCTAGTCCCGATGCGGGTTGAGGGGTCAACGGCTCACCCGTTCTGGCGGTGTCCAACCTGCGACCTGGTGCACCTGATCTAACTCCGGCCTGCTCGCCTGTTGGCGGATAATGGGCTCATGATCTGGGACCTGGCACACCGCACACGTGATTCGGCTGAATCAATGTCAGCCCGTGTCGAAGCATCGACCAGCTGGTCGGCGGTCGAGAAGCTGCGAAGCGAGATCCCCGCCGATTACCTGGTGCTCTACGTCCGGCCAGCTAGCCAATGACTGAAGTGCCCCCCGAGAAGCTAAATCAGGTTGAACCGGACCATGGCCAGGAGTTCGTCCCTCGGCCGTTCAGCCTCACATCGGATGAGCTGGGCCAACTCCCGGTCACCGCGGCGAAGGAACCGACGCCGGTGCTGGCGTGGGTGAGGTACCCCGCGATTGCCAGCCGCGTGCGTGGCCTGGCAATGGCTTGGACGCAGAGCGCCGTCTATGTCGAGTGGGAGGATCGGGGCACTCATCGGGCTTGGGTGTGGGCCTCGGCTGTCGAGCGGGCTCCTGCCGGCCAGGCAGCCGCGGCCGCAGCCCCTGAGCAGCCTCGAGGAGATGTGATGACAGTGCAAGGCACGCAGCCTCTGGTGGACTGGGTCAACGACGAACTATCTCTCATCGGTGCCGAGTTCGTCACGGCCATGACCAAGCCCGCCGGCCCGTTTAGCTCGGTCGTATACGGGTCCATCGACGGCCACCTCGTGCGCCTCAACTTCCTCACCGAACCCGCGACCGGTATGTGCGCAGTATTCCTGGTAAGCAATCAGGACACTCTCCCTGACCGGAGCTCGGCGGCAACGTTTCAGGAAGCGATCCAGAACTACGAATGGGCTGTGGCGGTTGACGCCCTCAGCCGCGCCTGACCGCAGAGGCAGGCGGAGATGGACTATTTTCCGTCGACTAGCCAATGGTCGGGGTGGCCTCCTGGACGAGCTTGGGGAGCAGCACGGCCGCTCCCCAAGCTCTCCTAGGGGTGGAACAGGCTCAGCACAGCCAAGGCATCACCCCAAGGGATGACGCCTGTGACCACGCACACGAGCAGCGCGGCTGCGAGCACTCCCCCACCCGCAACCTTCATCCCGGAGGACGAGAGCTGCAGGGACGCGCTGAGAGCGGGAGCTGGGGGCAATACTTCGGGTGGTACCTTCATGGTGAATCTTTCTTCTTGGTCGACCTCCCTGCAAGGAGGTATATCGGCACGACGGGCCCCAAACGGGGCCCTCATGTTTTAAGCAGTGGTTCGACTAGGAACTATCGGCCCCGGTCGCCCCTAACATGCGCGGCGGGGATTCATTTCCGTGGGGGGCTCCTTCCTGGTATCTATGCGCGGCGGGAAGTTCAGACGTAGCAAGATTGAAACTGAGCGTTCTCTGTAAGTTTACTGGGTATTTGCTGGATGCAACCGGATGGAGAATTCTCCCTCGATGCAGCCAAATTGACGTCCCTCATGGAGACGCCTACTTAGGGCACTATCGGCAGGACGCCGCCGGCCGCGCGGCCGCAAGCACGCCCCTAAGCCGATCGCAATCAGGAAGCTCTACCCGACCGGAGCTCAGAATCGGCAGTGGCGGTCGACGCCCTGACGCTGGATTAGCCGCCGTGCGCTGCTATTGCCACCGCGGCGATCGTGCTCAGGGCGCGGATTGCCACGACGATGATTCTGGTCCAGTTGATGCGGGGCCGGCGCGAGTTCTTCTTGCTCATGAGGTGTTCGATTCTGTGAGGTGGAGAACGCTCTGAATTGAGGTTCATGAGTTATGTGCGCGGCGGTTCAAAAAAGCTGTTCCCGGGCGCAGCGGCGCTCCCCGACGCTGTGGCAATTGACGCACTCACGCAGGATTGGCTGTCGTGATATACGGCGCTTTCGGCCCCGAGCCCCAGCCCCTCACGTCGTCGCGACGTCTAGTCTGGCAACGTGACGATGCTGACGCCGACGGCCGCCCGAGCATTCTGGCTGGCACTCCTGGACAACGCAGCGCGGAGCATCATTGATGCGGACGCCCTGTTCCCATCGCCGCGCGCGCAGTCGCTGGTTGTCCTTGCGCAGGAGGAAGTGGGCAAGGCTGTCTGGGTCTACAAGTCGTTCTATATCGCCTGGAACGACGGTGACGAAACGCCGCGCGAGGTGCCTGAACTGCGCAACAAGGGGCTTAATCACCTCGCAAAGCTCATAGAGGCCACCGACTTCTTGACCGCAATGGTCGAAGTCCCGGGATTTTCGGAGGCCGTAGACATCGAAATCGCGAAGGCCCACGCACCCGATGCGCTGGCCGCCTATCTGAAGGGCCTTGCCCAGGAGGACAACGAGGCAAAGAAGAGGGGCTTCTACGTCGACCTTCGAGCGGATGGCTCGTTCACTGTGCCACATGAGATCGACAGGCCATTCCTGAGGTTTCAGATCTGGGAAGCCGCTGACATGATCCAGTGGTTCCTCGCCGAAGACCATATGCGAGGCAGCCTGACGGGCAGGCAGGTCTCCCCGACTGAGGACGTTGAGGCACTGCTCGGAGCCGTCTTGGCCCGCGGCTCGGACGGCTAGGCCGGCAGGGCGCGGAGTGGAGAGATTCATTCTTCAGGCGTGCTGTGAGCGAGCGCACGCAGGGCTAGGCGCGCCATGCAGTTCAGGCGGCGGTGAGTATGGATACCACGAGCGCGATCGTGGCAAGAATTTCGGAGTAATGCACGCGCCAAGTCTCCTAGCCATGGGTGGCCCAGAAGATGACACGAGCGATCAAGTTGGGCCGGCGAGTCCACGCATCACCGTAAGGGATCGGCGGGATGCAAGCCCGTCGCACCCCTAAGAGATTGCTGGGCCCGATCGCGTGACTGACTCAGGCTTGCTGCGAGCCAAAAGCGCGGGTTGAAATATTGCTCTCGGTCCGCGGCATCTGCGAAAATGCTGGGATACCAGTAAATACGAGCCATTGCCCAATGGAGGCGAGCGCTCGGGAAGCTTGGATGTGCGCGGATGGCTACGATGAGATCAAGGCATGACACGCAACGGTCCCCATTGACGATTGCACACGCGACTGGCAGGTCGCGCGAGATACGTGCCAAAACCGAAGATTGGGCCCCGGATCCGAACGAGTTTCGTGTCGGATCCTTTCACGTGCTCGCGCACCGTGCAAGTGCTGTTCCGATGCCAACGTCTTCGATCGGAACGGACCAATGACTACCTACCTGCCACCTCGACGATCAAGCAAACCCCGGAAAGTGGTGAGCGACGAAGAGCGCGCTGCCGTACTGCTGGAAGAGCTGCGTATAGCGGAACTGCAGATCCGAGAGTTAACCGAGCGGCGGCTGAGCCTCATGCTCGAGGCAAGCGACATCGGTCTGACAACCGCGAAGATTGGAGAGGCGGTTGGAGCTAGCCAAACCGCAGTGTCCAAGTGGGTGCGGTCTGCGCGGATCAGCAAGTAAAGAAAAGTAATAGTCCGTTCGTGCTAGTAGATTGAGCTTTTAGTATGGACGTGGTGAATGTGCTGAGCTAGCGTATTCACATGTCTTTTGTGCCACTTCGCCTTGCGAGCATCTCCTTGACGCAGCCACCGCGAGTAGGACCTATCTCCGAGGCACCTGAGTGGGCGGGTGTCCTCGGCGCGGAACTGGTGCGGTCGACCCGGCACCAGGCTGCAGTGGGGTTCGACGATTCGACCTTCGCTGGGGTGGATCCTCTCGCGGCTATGACCGAATGGTTCGGCGCGGGAGATCGTCGGACCAAGGCCGCACTCGAACCATCGATGGACAGGTTTACCGAGCGTCGCGTTCGCGTGTTTCGTCCGTCGTGGGGTCCCCGCCGACTGAAGATCGACCTTGATGTCGCAGTCTCGTCGGGTGTCACAGTGACATACACGCTTGATGGTCGCAATCCCCTCACTTACAGCTGGGATCAGTTCGACCATGCGTTGCTGCGCCGGCTCCTCCCGATGCGTGATTTTGCCCGGCGCCTTGAACAGGAGAACAAGCCTGTCGCCCCTTGGCTTCACACAACTGGTCATTTGGTGGGCGCTGAGTCGCATCACGAGCGGACTTTGATGATGCTCGCGGACTATCACCCTGCAGTCCAGTTCATCTCTGGCCAACCGTTCACTCTCGTGTGGCCGAAGGGCAGCGACATCCAGTCACACACTCCGGACGTCCTCCTTCTGCGAGAGGGGTCGTTGCCGCTCATTGTGGACGTGAGAACGCCGGCCGGCGCTCGGGATGCGAAGTGGGCACCAAAGGTGCCGAGTATTGAAAGCGCCGTGCGCTCGCTCGGGATGGGCTACCTCATCTGGACGGGGATGTCGCGCCAATATCGTCGCAACCTCGAGAACTTTACGGAAGCGCGGGTGCCCGCCGAGTCGTACCAGCGTTGGAGTGATGTGGCGAGCGAACTTTGCACTTCGCCCATGCCTGCGTCGGAACTCGCAAATCTCCTCGACTTGGCTGGCTACCAGCGCTTATGGGCCCTCACGCTGATTAGGCGCATGCTCTGGCGGCGTGCGCTTCAGACCGATATGTACAGCAGGTTCTCCAGCGCCGCGATCGTCGAACAAGGTATTGACTGACAACCGTTGGCGTCGGGAAGTCAAACCCGGAACGCCGATGCTGCTCGATGGCGTCCCGCATGTAATTGATTCAGTGCATGGCGACTGGGTCCGACTGCTTTCTCCCGACGGAAGCCCCGCGCCTTTGGTTCCGCTTCGTCGCATCGCCCAGCTTCTGGCTGGCGATGACGCGCCCCCACCTATCAGCGAGAGAGTCGCCGACATCGAGTCCCGGCTCTCGCCCAAAGGGCAGGCAAAGCTTGATGAACGGCGGGCAATCCTGCGCTGGTTCGAAACTGGCCTGCGCCCGGAACAAAGCAATGATGATTCCCCGGACCAATGCCACGACCCGATTCTCGTCCCCGACGCGAGCGCGCGGATTGGCTCGATCGCTGAGGTGCTCGCGGGACGTCGCGGCATCACCGTAGCGAGCGCCCGCAAGTACATTCGGCGGATCCTTGAAAAGGCGACTACGGGACTGGCTGGCTTGGTGAATCCGAAGATGATCGAAACACATGACCGTCGTCAGCACGAGATGATGGAGACCTGGGTACGAGAGTTTTTGCTCGATCGGACATTTCAATCCACGGTCACAACGCAGTCGATGCACGTCGCATTCAGTGCCTGGCTGCAACGCGAGCATCAACTAGCTGCTCCAAAACTTCGTACGTTCGAGCGAGTTCTCCTCACTGTATACGAGCGCTATCCCCACCTTCGTCGGAAGACAAAAAGCCGCGCCTCGACGGCTCAAGCACCCAAAGTTGCACTTCAGCGCCGCGTGGCAATGCGCCCGGGGGAGTTCTGGTTCATCGACTCCACAACGTCGAACGTCATGCTCCGAGACCCCCATGCTCCGACATCGAAAGCGCGCGAATATCGACTGGCCTTCACAAAGATAATGGACGGGGCCACTCGTTATATCGTCGGTCGGTCCGTCAGCGAGAACGTCAACGGATTCTCCGCAGGGCTGGCCCTGGCGGACGCATTCCGCGCGATGCTCGACGAGCACGATGCAGTTGTCGTAGAGGGGCGAACCTACCCGAGGCCTTTCGTCGGCCTTCCGAATGTGATTTCCCGCTGGCCGATCACCCCTCGACGCCTGGTGCTCGACAACGGCCGAGAGTTCTTGAACAAATACGGGCTATTCACGCTGGAGCGGCTCGGGATAGACGTCGAACCCCAGCGCGTGCGTGATGGTCGAGCGAAAGCGGCTCTCGAACGTCATTTCGGAACCAACAAGACCAACTTCGAACAGACCCAGTACAACTACCTCGGCGGAGCAGTTGACGAGCGCGGGCGCGATGCGACATTGGCAGTGGTGCTCACGTGGGAGAAGCTGCTCGCGCGTGATTCGGAGTGGACAGATTCGTACAATGTCACCGAACACGGTGGGCTTCGCGCTCTCACGGGACGCCGAATTAGTCCGGCCGGGTACTGGGTGGAACTTGCGGAAGAGCATGGGATCACCGAGATGGTCGCGTGGCGCAACGAGTGGATCCGTTTCCTCCCGAACCAGGTCCTCGACTTGAACCGCTACGGAGTCGCGCGGAAGGACATGGTCTTCAACGCTCCAATCATTCGGATCCTCATCGACACCGACGGAGCAGCACCGAGTGGCAAAGTACGGATCTTCTGGGACCCCAACGACCTTCGCCAGGTCTACTGCTTCGATCCGGCCGGCAACGCATACGAAGTGCCGTGGGTGTACCGATCTGAAGACACCCCGCCCATTACCGACTTCATGCTCGACTGGGCCAACGGACAACTCGACGGGATGACCTATTCCAAGAACGAGCACCAGAACCGACTGATCGAAATGGTCGCCCGTTGGCAGAGCGAAGACGTAGTGTTACTCGCCCAACTCCGGGGCCGCAAGAACTCCGAGGAGATTCTCGTATCTCAGCTTGACGCCCTCCGGCGGGCGGACACCGGTTCAATCCTTCCCGCGCGCTGGTTTGACCCCGAAGAGCCAGTCGAGCCCGGTCAGACAGATTCCGACGATCTTCTCGTCGACGAAGAGGGCACCGAGATTCTTGAGAATGTCGAAGATCCCGACGACTTTCTGTTCGGCAGGTTCGGCTGATGCCGCCATTCCAACAGGGCATCCGAGAATACTTTGGTGCTGACGAATGCCCGGACAGAAGCTGGAGCTACCTGCACGCAACTGATCAAGCCTGGATCCGCCGAATCGCACTCGCAGGAGGTGAGGACCCGGGAATCATCGGCTATTCAGAAATGCAAGACCTTCGCCCAGACGATCGCCGACGCCGCATCCGTCAGCTCGAAGACTGGTACAAGGCGTGGCCCTACGTTCGCACCGAACAAGTGAAGAACATCGAACGCCACCTCGCAGCACTGCCCGAGCCACGACCGCAGCTCGATGACGAACTCCTCGACGTCCCGTTCATCACCGGACCGCCAGGCACCGGCAAAACCGCACTACTGAAGCGAGCAGCCGTCGAGGCGCTGTGCCGGGCTGCCTGGGATCGCCGCCTCGAGATGGAGGATTCCCCGCACTTGTCCAACAGGCTCGTAGAGCCGGACTGGCGACCGGTCATTTACCACTCGACGGACGGCAATCCAATCGTAAAGACGTTTTTCACCCACCTCTGCCATGAGATAGGTGCCCCCGAGGGTAGCGACCCTCAAGTCGCTTTTCAGAAGGCAGTGATCCGGCACGGGGTCCAAACCGTTTTCATCGATGAAGTGCAGATGATCAACTTCGACGGGCAATACGGGATGTACCTCCACAACGCCCTGAAAGCGCTTCAGAACATGAACGTGCGCGTAGTCCTTGCTGGCCACAACGTACGCAGCATGCTCGTGCAACGGAAGACATCAGCTCAAAACGCCACCCAATTCCAATCGATCGCGCGATGGGCATTCCAGGACCTCGAGCGCTACCCACACGAGACGAAACCGCAGATCGACGAATGGCGGAAGTTGCTCAAGAAACTAGAGAGCCATGTCCGATTAGCCGGACACAAACACAACGATCCTGTTTTCAGCACCGAGTTCGAAGAGCACCTATGGGTATCGACACTCGGTTACATCAACTCATTGGCTTCGCTCATAACTGGCGCGAGTCTCACAGCCTCGCGAACCCGATCACAACGCATCACTGCGGAAATCATCGACGCCGTGCGACTCAACGAACGAGTCCAACAGGGCCGAGCCCACCGCCTTCGAAACTGGCGCGCCGGTCTGTTCGAATGGTCGACGCGAGCCCAGGAAAGCCCTTGAAAGCGGGCCCCTCCAGCCGGATTGACCCGGACGATATCCAACAGATCGGGGCGCGGCTGACATTCGTGGAGGGCGAGTGGCTGCCGAGCATGTTCCGCCGCATAGGGCACAGTCTCGACGCGTCTGCTGACGACATCGCTCGATGGTGCGGTCTCCACAAAATCAATGTCGTCGCTCGGCGCCGACTTGGCAGCAAGTTGTCCAGCAATGCAAGCGGCGGCATCCAAGCAGGACTCGGTTTTACCGCAGAGCAGCTCCGAACTACGGCGATGGAGAGCCTGCCCGCTGACTTAGTGAATCTACGTCCAGACGGCAGTCCATCGCAATCAAAAGACTGGACTCGCGGCACCGGAACCAGATACTGCGTTGAGTGTCTGCTTGAACGCCCGGGCGTCTTTTACACACATTGGCGGCTGTGGTGGAGCTTTATCTGCTGGAAACACCACGTCGTCCTGCGAAGCACGTGCTCATTGTGTCGTAACGAGATCGTCGAGGCGAAAATGACCGAACGCTCCTGCCGCGACCCATCCCTCTGCTGGGCAAAGCGACCGGACGACACCTTCTGCCTACAACCGCTGACAGAGACTTGGCGCGAGGAACCGCTCGATCCGGCCTCACCAATGGTGCTCGCGCAATTGTCGCTGGCCCGCGCCTGGACAGAAGAAATCGCGGGGATTCCCGACATTTCAAACCGCACGTTTCGCGGGACCGCGATTGCGCTACTCGCAGCCGATGACGTCGGAAGGATCGCGAGCCTTGCAAGAATCCCGGAGACAGAACTGCGGGGCCTGTTTGACGAACCAGAACCAGTCGGAATGACCCCACCGCGCGAGCCCCTGGCGATGGCAGCGCTTCTAGGCGCCGCTTACGAGCTCATCACTGATGCAGAGTCGAACGTTCGCGAGACAATTCGCCAGGTTACATTCTCACGGCCGGTCCGCGGCGCAGACGTCGTTGCCGGTCCCGGAAGTGCCCGATATCTTCTAAGCTTCTGGCCCGGCGTGGATGCACGGATGAGGGGTCGAGTTCTCCGCTCGATCGACAAAGACCTTCCGACGATCCAGAGACTGGTGCACGGGTCAGCTGCATCGAAGAAAGCATCGGATAATTTCGAGTTCCTGCGCGAATCATGGACCTTGCAGGGGTTCCCGCATCAACTGTTCCAGGTCGTTCTGAACGCACCGGACTCTCGCAGCAATGGCAACTGGGCGAACCGAGCGGTCCCCAGGCTGCTGTGGCCGTCGTGGGCAGCCCCGCTCGGTGTTGACGACCGCACTGAGTCGAACGCACTGCAAACGGCCCTTTCGGACGCTCTACGGATTGCGGGAACTGGCGCGCTGCCTGACCCAGATGAGATTGCCGGAATCGGCAAACGACTCCGACCATCGATGTTCGGTACAGACGGACAGACCGACTCCGTACTTCGACAACTATGCGATTTGACGCTGGTGCTGCGCGCCTCGCCCGGGCCCATTAACTACGGGCTACGACTCCGAATGCCGATTTACCAACTCTTGATGGACGAGCATTGGAACCTACTTTCGGCCTCGGTCGGCGAAGCCCCTGGGAAAAACCGCCGCCTGCTCAACGCGAGACGCTACGCCTTTCTTCGGATGAGTGCCGCTGCACCCCGCGATTTGCCTCCACCACTGCGCTTCCGGCCCACAGTCAAGGACGACATAGCGGACCATACAAAGTTCATCATCACAATGAGCGCCGAAATGAAAATAGCGATAGATCAGTACCTAGTCGGGTGGCTCTGCCGATTCGAGCACCTGGTCGATACCGACGCTCCCCAGCCATTAACAGTTGCGTGGGAGCCCGCTCGTTTTGTGCATCCCGGCGCGGATCTGGCCCCAGAACTGGACGACATCAATTTGGCCGTACTGCACGAGCACATCGGAAACGGCGAAACCGCACTTGGCCGACTGGCAAAAATTGTCGACCGAACACCGCGTCATGTCCGTTGGGCTATCGCTGCCCACCCCTTGCCATCGGGAACACTCATTACGCCAATCGACTGGACCACAGAGTGGGGCGTCCTCACCGATCGCGTTGAAACATGGGTTCCTGATGAGTTTCTGCCTCGGCCCGATGTCGCCTGGATGAAGAGGCTCGACCTGTAACGCTGCCCTCGGCGCCGCGCAGGAGCGCGGGATCGACTTTCTTGACGAATCCTTGTCCTATACAGCTGGAAGAGTAGGGTTCCGGGCGCATGGTGGTCGAAGACAGCCTCTTGGCAAACGATCATCAAACCCGACTTCGATCAATCGAGTTTAGGGCGGACAATTAGAGTGGCGGAGTTGAGAGACAACAACGTGGCGGACGGCGCACATTTGACCCCTCTGAGACAGTTAGCGGGCGCAGTCGACATTGAGTGTCGACCGTCATCTCTCTTTGTCTCTCCGCCACGATTTCTGTCTTTTCTGGCTTTTGAGACAGATTGAGTGGCGGAGTTGAGAGACAACAACGTGGCGGACGGCGCACATTCGACCCCTCAGAGACACTTAGCGGGCGCAGTCGACACGTAGTGTCGACCGTCATCTCTCTTTGTCTCCCCACCACGATTTCTGTCTTTTCTGGCTTGTGAGACACTCTCCGATGACGATGGCCGGTTGATGCGTGCGAGCATTCGGGAGCTTTCGAGCGCTACGGAGAGACTCCTCCAGAAAGCAACAGGCGTTCCAGCCGCTGGTCACTCTGCAGATGCGCGGCATGGAAGCAGCGAGTTCAATCAGATGACTCTCGGCGCATCCACGGTGGTCAACGAAGCCCATATGGCAATCCAGGTGAGGTGCACGCGGCCTCTGATCCGAGAGGCTGATGTGGCCGCCGCCGCGACTGACCGGCGGCCACACTTCATAAAGGACTAACCCTGCAGCGTCGCCCCGTTCGTACGGATCACTTCGGCATACCAGTCGAACGACTTCTTCTTGAAGCGCTCGAGGGAGCCGGTTCCGTCATCGTTCCGGTCGACGTAGATGTACCCGTACCGCTTGCTCAGCTGGGCCGTCGTCGCGCTGACGAGGTCAATGCACCCCCACGAGGTGTAGCCGATGACGTCGGCACCATCGGCGATTCCTTCCCCGACTTGGACCAGATGGTCGTTGAGGTACGCGATCCGGTAGTCGTCGATTACGGTCTTCACACCGTTGACGTCGACGAGTTGGTCCTTCGCGCCGAATCCGTTCTCGACGATGAAGAGCGGCTTCTGCCAACGGTCCCAGAACTGGTTGATCACCAGACGCAATCCGATGGGATCAATCTGCCATCCCCATTCGCTAGTTTCCAGCGTCGGGTTCGGAACGCCGCCCATAATGTTCCCTTCACCTCGAATGAGCTTGGCTGGGTCAGAGGTGTGGGCGACGGACTGGTAGTAGCTAAAGGAAACGAAATCGACCGTGTTCGTCAGATCTTTGCGATCTTCGTCGGTGATGTTGAGCTCGATCCCCTTTTCCTTCATGGCACGAAGGAAGTAGCCGGGGTACGCGCCGCGGGTGTGCACGTCGCCGAACGCGAGGTTGGAGTGGTCGAGATCCATGACGGCTGCAGCGTCTTGTGGCGACGGGCTCAGCGGGTAGATCGGCATGGCGATGATCATGCATCCGATCTTCGCGTTCGGTGCCACTTCTCGGGCGATGCGTGTGGCCCTCGCCGATGCGACGAGTTCGTGGTGCATGGCTTGGTACAGGTCCTGTTCCGTCAGCTGCTCCGTTTCGGGAATGCCGGCCGACATGAAGGGCTCGTGGACGAGGGAGTTGATCTCGTTAAACGTCAGCCAGTACTTGACCCGGCTGCCGTAGCGCTCGAGAAGCGTGCGTGCGTATCGCTCGTAGAGGTTGATGAGTCGGCGGTCGGTCCATCCGCCGTAGGCGTCCGCCAAGTGAAGCGGCGTTTCGTAGTGGGAGAGCGTGACGAGGGCTTCGATTCCGTGTTTCTCGAGCTCATCGAGAACGCGATCGTAGAACGCTAAGCCGGCCTCATTCGGCTCCTTGTCGTCGCCGTTGGGGAAGATGCGGCTCCACGCGATGGAGAACCGGAAGACCTTGAAGCCCATCTCGGCGAACAGGGCGATGTCCTCGGCGTAGTGGTGGTAGAAGTCGATGGCTTCGAGCTTGAGGTTATCGGGGGTTGGCGCTGGTGTGCGGGGTGAACGCAACCCATGCGGGAGGACGTCCTGAACTGACAGCCCCTTGCCGTCTTGGTTGTAGGCGCCTTCGATTTGGTTGGCTGCGGTCGCGCCGCCCCACAGAAAGCCTTCGGGGAATGGTGAGGTGGTGTTGGTCATGGATGCTCGGTCCTCTCGTGTCTGTGGGTGGACTTGGGGGTCGACGGTTCTGACCGTCGACCCCGAAGGGGGTTAATTGACGGCGACAGCCTGGTCGATCGCGACGGCCCTGAAGAGTGGATCTCCGTGGGAGATGGGTCCTGCTGCCTGATCGAACAGCGTCGGATAAAGCTCGCCGTTGGTGACAATGACGGGTGTGGTGAGGTTGTATCCGGCTGCGGTGATGGCGTCGAGATCGAACTCGATGAGCAGGTCGCCCTTCGAGACGGTTTGTCCGCGGGCGACCTTGAGTGAGAAGTGCTCGCCGCCGAGGCGGACTGTGTCGATTCCGACGTGAATCAGCAACTCAGCGCCGTCCGCGTGGCGGAGTCCGATGGCGTGACCGGTTGGGAATGCGACGACCACGGTCGCATCCAGCGGTGCGTACAGGGCTCCCTTTCGAGGAATGATGGCAACACCATGCCCGAGGGACCCGTCGGCGAACGCAGCGTCCGGGGTCTCGCTCAAGGCAATGACGGTGCCGTCGAGCGGGCTCGATACCTCGATTTGCGTGCCACTTTCAGCTGGAGTACCGGGCTCATCCGGTTCCTTGAATCCGAAGACCAATGTCAGCATGAACGGAACGATGACGGACGCAAGGAGTCCGATGACCGTTGCCACTGCGCTGCCGTTGCCGATGAGCGCGGGCAGGGCGAGACCCGACGGTGTCACGAATGCGGTTGTGAAGCCGCCCCCCAGTGAGATGATCGCGCCACCGACGACTCCACCGACGATACCGAAAGCAAATGGTCGCTTGAGCGGGAGGTTGACACCGTAGATTGCTGGCTCCGTGATGCCAGCGAGGAGCGCGGAAAGGGTCGCCGGGGCGGCTAGGGATTTGAGGTTCTGGTTGCGGGTTCGGAAGAAGACCGCGGCGGTTGCTGCACCCTGCGCGAGGACCGCGGCGAACAGCGGCGCAATGATGAGGGACCGGCCTGCTTCCTGCAGCTCCAGCGCAGCCAATGGGGCGAGGCCCCAGTGGAGACCGAAGATGACGAACACCTGCCAGAGCCCGCCCATGATCGCCCCGCCTGCCCACGGTGCCACCTGGAACACCCAACTGATGCCGCCGCCGAGCCAGCCGCTGACGATAGCGGAGATGGGCCCGACCGCGATGAAGACGAGCGGGACGGCGATGAGCACGACGATCATCGGCGTCACAAAACGACGCAGGACGCTGGGCAGTTTCGCGTAAAGGAACTTCTCAGCGTGGCTCTGGAGCCACACGATCACGATGATTGGGATGACGCTCGTGACGTAGCTGACCATGGTGAATGGCACGCCAAAGAAGGTGACGTCGGGCGCCCCCGTGAGTGTCGGCAGCGTCGGGTAGAGCAGCGCCGCGGCGATCGCAAACGAGGTGAACTCGTTCGCCTTGAAGTAGCGAGCCGCAGTGAAGGCCAATGCAAGCGGTAGGAAGTGGATGAACGCATCCGACAACGCGTTCAGCACCACATACGTGGAAGTCTCCGGGGAGATCCACTCGAAGGTCACTGCGGCGGCAAGGAACGCCTTCAACAATCCCGTTCCTGCGAGAGCCCAGAGCAGGGGCGTGAAGATCGCGGCGATCATGGCGATGAAACGGTTGAACATGCTCGTCTTCTCCGCCGAAGCCGACGAGGAGTCACTGCCGTCCGAGCTCGCGCCGAGCTTCGAGATCTTGCCGATCTCCGCGTAGACCTCCGGCACGTCGTTGCCGATGACCACCTGGTACTGCCCACCCGCCTGTGCCACGGTCACGACACCCGGGAGTGCCTTGATCCGCGCAGTGTCTGCCTTCGACTCGTCCGCCAGAACGAACCGAAGGCGAGTTGCGCAGTGGACGAGCGAACGCACATTCTTTTCGCCACCGACATTCTGGAGGATGTTGGCAGCCGTCTCAGAGTGTTTCATATGGGAATTCTCACTATCTACCGCAGCTCCGCGGTTCTTGCTCTGCCGCAGCACTGCGGCACAGATGGGCGACGCTCCAGCTTGTTTTTGGGCAATAAAAAAACCTGAACTCAAACATCACCAATTGGTGATGAGAATCCAGGTTTTGCCTGCCGAGCAGTAACAATCCGTCGCGCTCGCAGGGCAACCATGCCCTGCTTTCACTGACAGTAACACAGGTCTTGCAGCCTGTGAAGCTCTGATTCGTCCTGCGGTGGCGCTCCAACTGTGCCTGCACGGAAAGCGGCGCAAGCCCGCAGGTGAGCCACACCGGGCGGCGACTTTTCACCGTCGAAAGTGGCTCAATTCTCAACCGTCGCTGACAGCGAGTAGGGGTCCGGGCGCATGGTGGTCGAAGAAAGCCTCGTGGCAAACGATCATCAAACCCGACTTCGATCGATCGAGTTGAGGGCGGACACTGAGAGTGGCGGAGTTGAGAGACAACACCGTGGCGGACGGCGCATATTTGACCCCTCTGAGACAGTCAGCGGGCGCAGTCGACACGTAGATTCCGCGTTAAAGCCGCCCCCGTATGCCCGGTACGCTAGCGGGAGGGCGGTAAAACCGCGCAAGCTTTCGGATTCTCCGGATTTGCTCGTGGCTGGCCGCCGCGAAGGAGATACCCGCGTGAAGGTTGGCATTGGGCGAGAGCGCATCGAGGGAGAGCGGCGAGTCGCCGCCACACCGGAGACTGTGCAGCAACTACGAGGCCTCGGTGTCGAGGTCCTGATCGAGGCCGGTGCCGGCAGCGCTGCGGGATTCTCCGATCGTTCCTATGCGGATGCCGGTGCCACCGTCGTCCCGCAGCTCGCGCTCGATGACCTCGACGTCTACTGCCACGTGCGTCCCCTCAGCCCCCAGCTGGCCGCCCGACTCCACTCCGGCCTCGTCACCGTCGGACTCGCGTCCCCCGCCAACGAACTCCCGACCGTCACGGCACTCGCTGCCGCCGGCGTCACGGCCTTCGCCCTTGAACTCGTGCCGCGTATCAGCCGCGCCCAGTCGATGGACGCCCTGACCTCGCAGGCCCTCGTCGCCGGCTACCGGGTCGTCCTCGAGGCGGCCATCCGCTTCCCGCGGTTCTTCCCGATGTACATGACCGCTGCCGGCACCATCCCGCCCGCGCGCGTCCTCGTCCTCGGCGCAGGTGTCGCCGGCCTGCAGGCGATCGCGACGGCCAAGCGCCTCGGCGCGCGCGTCTCGGCGTACGACGTGCGCCCGGCATCCGCCAACGAGGTCACCTCGATGGGCGGAACCTTCGTGACGCTCGACCTGGATGCCGTCGAGGGCGCAGGCGGGTACGCCCGCGAGCTCAGCGAAGACCGCGCCGTCCGCCAGCGTGAGCTCCTCGCCCCCCACGTCGCCGCAGCGGATGTCCTCATCACCACGGCCGCGATCCCCGGCCGCCCCGCACCCCTGCTCGTGACGCACGACATGGTCACCGGCATGCGTCCCGGCTCCGTCGTCGTCGACCTCGCCGCCGAAACCGGAGGAAACGTCGAGGGCGTCGTCGCCGGCGTCGACACCCTCGTTCCGGTCGCGAGCGGGGACGGAAGCGTCACCCTCGTCGGGATGAAGGACGCGGCATCCACGATGCCCGCGGACGCCTCACGCCTGTACGCCAAGAACGTCGCGAACCTGCTCGCGCTCATGACGAGCGACGGCCAGGTCGCCCCCGATTTCACCGACGAGGTCATCGCCGGCGCATGCCTCACCCACTCGGGCGAAGTGACGCACGAACCGACCAAGGTCGCCCTCGCGGCCCAGGCCGCGCTGCAAGGAGAAGACTGATGGATCCGATCACCCTGTTGACCGTGGTGGTGCTGGCGGTCTTCGTCGGCTTTGAAGTGGTCTCGAAGGTCTCGAGCACCCTGCACACCCCGCTGATGAGCGGCGCGAACGCCATTCACGGCATCATCCTGATCGGCGCGATCACCGTCGCCGGCCAGACGACCAACATCTGGCTGCTCATCGTGGCCCTCCTCGCCGTGCTTCTCGCGACGGCGAACCTCGTCGGCGGCTTCGTCGTCACCGACCGGATGCTCAAAATGTTCGCCCCCCGCAAACCGGCCGGCGCCGACTCGAAGGACACCGCCAAATGAGCCTGCTCAGCCCCGAGTGGACCGGGCTTCTCTATCTGGTCTCCGCCGTCTGCTTCATCCTCGCCCTCCGCGGCCTGTCCTCGCCCAAAACCGCCCGCCGCGGCAACCTGATCGGCGCCGCCGGAGCGCTCCTCGCCGTCATCACGGTGTTCTTCTCGGTCCGGATGGACAACATCCCCGCCATCATCGTGGCCATCGCGGTCGGTTCGGCCATCGCAGCCCCGATCTCACGCCGCGTGCAGATGACGCAGATGCCCCAACTCGTCGCCCTGTTCAATGGCGTCGGCGGCGGCGCAGCGGCTCTCGTGGCGATGCTCGAACTCGGTGAAAGCGCCAACGGCTGGACCAGGGTCGCCGTCGTCTTCACGATGCTCGTCGGCGCGGTGTCCTTCGCCGGTTCCGCGGTCACCGTCGGCAAGCTCCAGGGCCTGATCAGCTCCCGCCCGCTCGTGTTCCCCGGGCTCGCCTGGGTCATGGGCGGCATCGTCCTCCTGGCGCTCGTCACCGGTGGCTTCGTCGTCGGCACCGGTGCCGCGGGCTGGGCGGTCGTGCTGCTCGTCCTCGGCCTCGTCGTCGGCGCCCTGCTCGTGCTGCCGGTCGGCGGCGCGGACGTGCCCATCGTCATCTCCCTCCTGAACGCATTCACCGGACTCGCCGTCGCGGCCTCCGGCATCGTGATCGGCAACCTGCTGCTCGTCGTCGCCGGCACCCTCGTCGGTGCGAGCGGCACGATCCTGACCCGCGCGATGGCCGCCGCCATGGGCCGCGGCGTCAGCGGCATCATGTTCGGCGCCTTCAAGGGCGGCTCGACCGCAGGCTCGACGACGCAGAGCGACCGCCCGGTCCGCTCCTCGAGCCCCGAAGACGTCGCCGTGCTGCTCAACTACGCCCAGCGGGTCGTCATCGTTCCCGGCTACGGCCTGGCCGTGGCCCAGGGCCAGCACACGATCGCCGAACTCGCCACGACCCTGCAGGCCAGGGGCGTCGAGGTCGTCTTCGCGATCCACCCCGTGGCCGGCCGGATGCCCGGGCACATGAACGTGCTCCTCGCCGAGGCCAACGTGCCGTACGAATCGCTCAAGGAAATGGCCGAGGTCAACCCCGAGTTCAAGAACACCGACGTCGCCCTCGTCGTCGGCGCGAACGACGTGGTCAACCCCGCGGCCAAGACCTCGCCCGGTTCCCCGATCTACGGCATGCCGATCCTCGACGTCGGCGACGCCCGACAGGTCGTCTTCCTCAAGCGCTCGATGCGCCCCGGCTTCGCGGGCATCGAGAACGAGCTGCTCTACGACCCGAAGACGACGCTGCTGTTCGGCGACGCCAAGGATTCCCTCACCAAGATCCTCGGCGCGGTCAACGCGCTCTAGATCCCGCTGAGAGCGGATGCTCCGACCCGGCCCGCGTAGACTTGGGCAGTCTCGCCACCCGATGACGAGCATCCGCTCGCAGGCAGGAAGCCGCAGGCACGAAAGGGGTCTCCGCATGGCCGACGCACCCGCCACTGCCGGCACGGACCACCGCGCCGCCGGCTACTGGACCGTGCCCCTCGTGCGCGCAGGCGTCGCCGTCGTCCCGGCCGTCCTGATCACCTTCACCGCGAACCACTCCCCGGAATTCGGGCTCCTGGTGTTCGGCGCCTTCGCCCTCGTGAGCGGTCTCATCGTCGCCGTGCTGAGTCGGCGCACGCTCGCTGACTCCCGGGAACGCAGCGCCTTCCTCGTGCAGGGTATTGCCGGCGTCGTCGCCGGAGCGCTCGCCCTCGCCTTCCACGGCGGCGGGCTCGGCTTCTTCCTCTACCTCGTCACGGTGTGGGGCATCGTGACCGGTTCTCTGGAACTGTCGAGCGGCATCCGTGCCCGGCGCAGGGACCCGGCAGACCGCGACTGGCTCGTCATGGGCGCTGCAACCGTGCTGTTCGCGATCGTCGTGCTGGTGCTGCCGCCGAACGTCGTCGTCTCCGTCGGGTTGCTCGGCGCCTACCTCGTGATGCTCGCGGTCTACCTCGGCATCGCCGCGTTCTCGCTCAAGTGGACCGTGGCCGCCGCCGCAGAGACATCCGTCGACTCGATTCACCCCGCAGCACCCAACGATTCGGACACCCAGTGACCCAGAACACGCCGCGCAAGCCCAGCCGCTCCGAAGTGCTGAAGCCGCTCGAACTGGTCGGCCTCGCCGGCGTGATGGCCGTGTTCCTCGGGCTCGTCGTGCTGATGAGCACCAGGGAGCCACTGCTTGCGCTGATCGGGTTCGGCATCACGTTCATCGTCGTGCTCGTCGTGATCGCCATGCTCGTGCTCAACATGAAGCCCAACGACGCCGAGAAGACCGACATCGACGAGCAGGACAAGGGCCAGCTGCCCTAACCAATTCGACGGAGTTTTTGCCCGGAAAGCGCTTAGATCGCGCTCTCAGGTGGTGAAAAACCAAAATCTCCGTCGAATTAGTGAGGTGCGGGGTCAGCCGAGGTAGTCGACGAGGCTGTCGGCGAGTCCGACGTATGCCGCGGGAGTCAGCGCGAGCAGGCGCGCCCGGGCATCCTCGCCGATCTCGAGGCCGGAGACGAAGGCGACGAGGTCGGCCTGGTTGATCCGCTTGCCGCGGGTGAGCTCCTTGAGCAGCGCGTACGGGTCTGCGATGGTCGACCGGCCGGCCGAGACCTCCGCCCGGATGACGGTCTGGATCGCCTCGCCGAGGATCTCCCAGTTGACGTCGAGATCGTGCGCGAGCAGGACCCTGTCGATGTCGATCTCCCCGAGGCCGCGGACGATGTTGTCGAGGGCGAGCAGGGAGTGGCCGAAGCCGACGCCGATATTGCGCTGGGTCGTCGAATCGGTCAGGTCCCGCTGCATCCTCGAGGTGACGAGGGTCGCGGCGAGCGAGTCGAGGATCGCGGAGGACAGTTCGAGGTTCGCCTCGGCATTCTCGAACCTGATCGGGTTGATCTTGTGCGGCATCGTCGATGACCCCGTCGCGCCGGCCTGCGGGATCTGCCGGAAGTAGCCGAGGGAGATGTAGGTCCAGACGTCCGTCGCCAGGTTGTGCAGCACCCGGTTGACGTGGGACACCTTGGAGTAGAGCTCGGCCTGCCAGTCGTGCGACTCGATCTGGGTCGTGAGTGGATTCCAGGTGAGCCCGAGGCCCTCGACGAAGGCGCGGGACACGGCCGGCCAGTCGATCGCGGGATCCGCTGCGACGTGCGCAGCGAACGTTCCGGTCGCGCCGCTGAACTTGCCGAGATACTCGTTGGCCTCGACCTGTGACGCGAGGCGTTCGAGCCGGTACACGAAGACCGCGATCTCCTTGCCGACCGTCGTCGGCGTCGCCGGCTGGCCGTGGGTGCGGGCGAGCATCGCATCCGACCGGTAGTCCAGGGCGCGCAGGCGGAGCAGCCCGATGGTCGCACGGAGTTTGGGCAGCCACACCTCGCGCACGGCGGCGCTCACGGTGAGTGCGTACGCAAGGTTGTTGATGTCCTCGCTCGTCGCGGCGAAGTGGGTGAGCTCGCTGATCCGGTCGAGGCCGAGCGTGGTCAGGCGCCGGCGGACGAGGTACTCGACAGCCTTGACGTCGTGGCGGGTGGTGGCCTCGAGAACGGCGAGTTCGTCGATCTCGGCCTGGCCGAAGTCGGTGGCGAGGGCGCGCAGCGACGCCTTGTGCTCGGCGTCGAGGGGCGTCGAGCCGAACAGGCTGCGATCCGTGAGGGTGATCAGCCACTCGACCTCGACGTGCACCCGAGCACGGTTGAGGCCGGCCTCCGACAGGTACTCCCCGAGTTCGGTGACGGCGGCGCGGTAGCGGCCGTCTAGTGGGCTGAGGACCTGGGGGGGTAGTGGACTCATCGGACTCCCTGTCGGATTGCGGGCTCTAGTTGCGCGAAGAGCGCGAGGTTTGCCTTCTCAATCATGCCCAATACCGAGTCAAACATCGCATCGTCGGAGTAGTACGGGTCCGGCACGTCGTGCAGGGACGCCTGTTCGTGGTCGAAGCTGAGCAGCAGGCGTACCTTGCTCCTGTCCCGGTCGCTCACCGCCCAGTTCCGCAGGATGCGCTCCTGGGTGCGGTCGAGCACGACGACGAGGTCATAGTCGGTGAACCAGTCCGGGTCGAACTGGCGGGCGCGATGGTGGCTGCCGTCGTAGCCCTGCCGCTTGAGGGCGGCGACCGTGCGGGCATCCGCCTGCTCGCCGACGTGCCAGTCACCGGTGCCCGCAGAACTCGTGAAGATCAGCCGCCCCAACCCGGACCGGGTGACCAGATCGCGCAGGGTGATCTCCGCCATCGGTGAGCGGCAGATATTGCCGGTGCAGACGAAGATGATCCGAAAGGGCGTCGCCTCGTCGGGGCGGATCGCCGAGAAGGTCATGGCTCCATTGTCCGTCACTTTCGCCTCCTCCACACCTGGCCGAGGGACTTCGCTTTCCCCAGGTTCCTGGCGACGGCCTCTCCGGCAGGCCCAGTCGCGCAGGATCGGTCCGTCGGGGCCGCCGGGTCGGCCCCGGGGAAGGGGAGGCCGATGCAGTGGTGGCAATATCCGCCGGAGACCGACCGGTTGACCGAGCTACGGCACCAGCGGATGCTGCTGCGCACCCTGGCTGACGACGTCGCCCTCGCCGCGCGCCGGCTTCTCCCGGCCGGCGCGCCCGCCGAGTGGCGCTCGGAGGCGCAGCGCGCCTACCTCGAACGCCGCTGGGAGCTCGCCGCGCTCCTGGCCGGGGCGGAGCGGAGCATCGAGGAGACGCTCACCGCGGTACTCGTGCGCATCGAGGGTGAGAAGGCGCAGCTCGCAGCCGTTGCCCGGGCGAACCCGGGTGGATGGTCGGAGTGAGCGGGCCGGAGTCCGGCGAAGGCCTGCTGGTCTCCGGCGGCGGCGGAACCCTCGTCGCGACGGATGCTGTTCTTGCCGAGGCGGCCGTGCTCCGCACGCTCCAGACGGAAGCCGAGTCCTGGCGGGCCCGGCTCGCCCGGATCCGCGCGCTCGACTCCGTGCAGACGCCCGCCGTGCGTTGGACAGACGCCGATCCGGGCCTCGGCATCCTGCTGACAGACACCGTGTTCGCCGACATCGTCGAGCGCAGCAGAACCCTCGCCGATGCGCTCCTGACGGCCGCGGAAGACTATGGGCGCGTCGAGCGCGCGGTCGAGCGCGCGAGCGGGGTTGCGGGAGCCTGGCTCGGCTACCTCGTGGGGCGCGCAGCCCCGCTGATGATTCTCGGCGCGCTGCCGAACCTCGCGGCGATCGCGCTCGGCGGGCTCGCGGGTCGGGCGCTGTTCGGCGGGGTGTTCACAGAGGGGAGCCTGGCGGACGTCGCTGCGTGGTTCCAGGCGAACCCGGGCCTGTTGAGCGACCCGGCCGTCGTCGCCGCGGTGCGCGTACTCGTGTCCTCCGCCGACGACGCGGCCGTCGGTGCGCTCGGATTGCCGTTCCCCGCAGCGCTCGAGCTCGGCGACGAGGGGCTCGGTATGCTCGGACTCGCGTCCGCCGCCGGGGCGGCGCTCCTCCTGGTCCGCCCGTTCGGCCTCCTCAGGGAGACGCCGGTGAGCGTGCACCGGGTGACCGAGACGGGCAGCCCGGTGCATCCGGCCGTCCTCTCGGCCCTGCCTCCTGACGGGTTCGGGGAGCTCGCGCGGCGAATCCCCGACGCGCGGGCCGAGGGCCCGCAGATCCGGATCGAGCGCTACGCCGGTGCCGCCGGCTCCCCACCGTCCTGGATCGTGTACATCGGCGGCACCGCGGAGTGGGACCCGACGGGGACCGGGCAGCCGTTCGACCTGGCCAGCGACGTCTCCGGCGCGGCGGCGCCGCTCGGCCCCTCCGGCGCGTACCGTGCCGTGGTCGAGGCGATGCACGCGGCCGGTGTCCAGCCGCAGGACCCGGTGCTCCCGGTGGGGCACTCCCTCGGCGGCCAGATCGCGGTCCAGCTCGCCGAGTCCGGAGAGTTCAACGCCGTCGGCGTCGCGTCCTTCGGCAGCCCGACGGCGGCGCTCTCCATTCCGGCCGGGGTGGAGGCCGTCACCGTCGAGCACACGGACGACATCGTTCCGGCGTTCGGCGGCACTGCGGCCGGGATCGACGACCGGGTCCTCGTGCGCAGCAGGGCGTTCGCCGCCGGCGAGGCGCCGGCCGGGCAGGCGCTGCCCGCCCATTCCCTCACGAGTTACCAGGCCACCGCCCGCCTGATGGACGACTCAGCGGAGCCGAACCTGCTGCGCTTCCGGGACACCCTGGCCGGGGTCGGCGCATCGGGATCGGCGGAGGTCACCCGGTGGCGCGGCATCCGGGTGGCCGGGCCGTGACCGGGCGGCGGAAGACCTGGCCGGTTACTGGCGGCCGGTGGCCGGACGCGCGAGCACGCCGAGCAGCCAGCTGATGATGCCGAGCACGAGCGCCCCGAGCACCCCGGTCCAGAACCCGTCGACCTGCAGTCCGAAACCCAGGCCGTCGGAGATCAGGGCAACGAGCAACAGGAGGAGTCCGTTGACGATGAGCGCGAGGAGGCCGAGGGTCAGCACGTAGAGCGGGAAGGCGATGACGCGCACAAAGCCGCCGATCACGCCGTTGACCAGACCGAAGATGAGGGCGATGAGCAGATAGGTCACGACGATGGCGCCGGTGTCCGGGGCATAGGGTTCGACGCTCACTCCCGACACGAGGAGGGTGGTGAGCCACAGGGCGACGGCATTGAGAATCAGCTTGATCAGGAATCGGGCCATGCGACCACTATGGCACCTGACCGGGCGCTGCGCACTCGTGGAACGGCCGGTTTCCGCGTGGCTCATGCGGCCCCGCGAATACGCCCCGGCGTAGAATCGCCGAGTGAGCCCCACAGACCAGTCAGCGGTGCGACTGCGCCCCGAAATCATCGCCCTCCCGGCCTACAGGCAGGGAAAGGCGGCAGCCGCGAGTGCCTTCAAGCTCTCGAGCAACGAGAACCCATTCGGGCCGCTGCCCGGCGTGATCGCCGCTGTCGGCGCCGAGACCGCTTACAACCGCTATCCGGATGCCTCGGCGTCCGAGCTGCGGGAACGCCTCGCCGCCCGCTACGGACGTTCGGCTGACGAGGTACACGTGGGCAGCGGCTCCGTCGCCCTGCTCTCCCAGCTCATCCTCGCCGCCGCGGGCCCGGGAGACGAGGTCGTCTACTCCTGGCGATCCTTCGAGGCATACCCGAGCCTCGTCACCGTCGCCGGCGCGACGAGCGTGCAGGTGCCCAACCGACCGGATCACGGCCACGACCTCGCCGCGATGGCCGCCGCGATCACCGACAGAACCCGCGTGCTGATCGTCTGCAGCCCGAACAACCCCACCGGCACGATCGTGCGCGCTGCGGAGTTCGAGGCATTCATGGATGCCATCCCCTCGACGCTGCTCGTCATCCTCGACGAGGCGTACGCCGAGTTCGTGACCGACCCCGACGCGGTGAAGGGCGTCTCCCTGCTGGGCCGCTACCCGAACCTCGTCGTGCTGCGCACCTTCTCCAAGGCCTACGGCCTCGCCGGGCTCCGCGTCGGCTACGGCCTCGGGCCGGTCGCGATCCTCGACGCGGCCCGTGCGACGGCGATTCCGTTGTCGGTCACGGGTGTCGCCAGCGCTGCCGCGATCGCATCGCTCGATGTCGATGACGAGCTCATGGACCGGGTGCGCACCATTGGCATCCGTCGTGACACGATCTGGCGCGCGCTCACGGAGCAGGGCTGGAACACCCCCGCACCTCAGGGCAACTTCATCTGGCTGCCGACGGGCGCGGAAACCGGTGCCGCGGCCGCGGCGCTCGGTGCGGCCGGGCTCGTGGTGAGGCCGTTCCCCGAGGGCATCCGGATCTCGACCGGCGAGGAAGAATCTGTGGAAGAACTACTGCGAACCTGCGCGGACCTTGTACACAATCTACCAATGGGGCATTCGGCCCGGCGGCTAGGTTAGTACGATGGCAGCGCTCGAGAACGACTCACCCCTGGTCCAGGTGCTCTCCACGAGTGGCCTCGTCGAGCCGAGCGAGGCGGCGGCGGAGTTCATGCCGTACCTCGACCGCCTGACCGAAGACGACCTCCGCAGGTTCTACCGCGACATGGTCGTCGTCCGCCGCTTCGACAAGGAGGCGGCGAACCTGCAACGCCAGGGCCAGCTCGCCCTCTGGGTGCCGAGTCATGGCCAGGAGGCCGCCCAGGTCGGCAGTGCGTACGCCACCCGCCCACAGGACCACGTCTTCCCCTCCTACCGGGAGCACGTCGTCGGCATGATCCGCGGGCTCGACCTCGTCGACATCCTGCGGATGCTGCGCGGCGTCACCCTCGGCGGCTGGACCCCGGAGGAGCACGGCAACTTCCACCTGTACACCCTCGTGCTCGCCTCGCAGACCCTGCACGCGACCGGCTACGCGATGGGCATGCAGCTCGACGGCACGACCGCGACCGGCAACCCGGAGACCGACGAGGCGGTGATCGTCTACTACGGCGATGGAGCCTCCTCCCAGGGCGACGCGAACGAGGCCCTCGTCTTCGCGGCGAGCTACCAGACCCCGCAGGTCTTCTTCCTGCAGAACAACCACTGGGCGATCTCGGTCCCGGTCACCCGGCAGTCACGCACCCCGCTCTACCTCCGCGCGGGCGGCTTCGGCATGCCCGGTACCCAGGTCGACGGCAACGACGTGCTCGCAAGCTACGCCGTCACCGCCAAGCACCTCGACGACGCCCGCGCAGGCAAGGGCCCCGCCCTGATCGAGGCGATGACCTACCGGGTCGGAGCGCACACCACCGCAGACGACCCCACCAAGTACCGTGACCCGGAGGAACTCGCCGCCTGGGTCGCGAAAGACCCGATCGTCCGGTTCCGCGCCTACCTGCAGGGCCTCGGAGTCGAGCAGGACTTCCTCGACTCCGTCGACGAAGAGGCAGAGGACCACGCAGCGGATGTCCGCCGCCGGGCTCTCGAGATCCGCTCGCCCGAGCGCTCGGTCATCTTCGACAACGTCTACGCCGAACCCCACCCGCTGATCCAGGAGCAGAAGGCCTGGCTCGACCGATACGAAGCATCCTTCGAAGGAGGCGACGCGTGAGCGACACGATCGTGACCGAGACCCCGGTCCTGAAGTCGGCCGCACCGGCCGCTCCCGCCGCGGCATCCGCTGCGCCCGCCACCTCGGCGAACCTCCCGATGGCGAAGGCCCTGAACGCCGGCCTCCGCCAGGCGATGCTCGACAACCCGAAGGTCCTGATGATGGGCGAGGACATCGGGCCGCTCGGCGGAGTGTTCCGCGTCACCGAGGGCCTGCACGCCGAATTCGGCGACAAGCGCGTGCTCGACACCCCGCTCGCCGAGTCCGGCATCGTCGGCACCGCGATCGGACTCGCCCTCCGCGGTTACCGTCCGGTCTGCGAGATCCAGTTCGACGGCTTCGTCTTCCCCGGCTTCGACCAGATCACCAGCCAGCTCTCCCGGATGCGCAACCGGCACGAGGGCCAGGTCACGATGCCCGTCGTGATCCGGATTCCATACGGCGGACACATCGGATCGATCGAGCACCACCAGGAGAGCCCGGAGGCGTACTTCGCGCACACCCCCGGATTGCGCGTGGTCAGCCCGTCGAACCCGCATGACGCCTATTGGATGATGCAGGAGGCGATCGCCTCGGATGACCCGATCATCTTCTTCGAGCCGAAGAGCCGTTACTGGCCCAAGGGCGAGGTGCGTTTCGGCGCGAGCGGGATTCCACTGCACGCGAGCCGGGTCGTCCGCGCCGGCACCGACGTCACGATCGTCGGGCACGGCGCCATGGTCACGGTGCTTTTGCAGGCCGCTGAACTCGCCGCGGTCGAAGGCATCAGCATCGAGGTCGTCGACCTGCGCTCGATCTCGCCGATCGACTACGGTCCCATCCTCACCTCCGTGGAGAAGACTGGCCACCTGGTCGTCGCCCAGGAGGCATACGGCTTCGTGAGCGTCGGCTCCGAGATCGCCGCGACCGTGACGGAGCGATCGTTCTATCACCTCGAGGCTCCCGTGCTGCGCGTCTCCGGCTTCGACACCCCCTTCCCGCCCGCCGCGGTCGAGACCCACTTCCTGCCGTCCCCCGACCGTGTCCTCGAAGCGGTCGATCGTTCCCTCGCGTACTGACATGCACCGCCCCGCACCTCGCATGACCCACAGCAAGGAACCCAGATGAGCGTCCTGAATTTCACCCTTCCCGATGTCGGTGAGGGCCTCACCGAGGCTGAAATCGTCGAGTGGCGGGTCGCCCCCGGCGACACCGTGTCGATCAACCAGGTGCTCGTCGAGATCGAGACGGCCAAGTCGCTCGTCGAACTGCCGTCCCCGTTCGTCGGTGTCGTCGGCGCCATCCTCGTCGAGGTCGGAACGACCGTGGACGTCGGAACGGTCATCATCACCATCGTCCCGGCCGAGGAGCCCGCCCCCGTTGGTTCGGCTCCGGCCGCTGCCCCCGCTGCCGTGGCGGCGGATGCCGAAGCAGGGCAGGTACCCGCCGCGAGCGTCACCGAGCTGGCCGGCGCGGCCCTCGACACCGGGTCGACCATCACCGCTGAGGAACCGAAGGTGCTCGTGGGCCGGGGAGCCGCCCCGAGCGTGCCGACCCGTCGCCGGCGCGGGTCCGACGGCGCCGCGCCGCACGCCTCGATCGCTCCTCCCGCGATCGAAACGCCCCGGCCGCCTGCCGCAGCCCAGGCCCGGGCGCCGCGCGCGGCATCCGCCGGGCCGGTCATCGCCAAGCCGCCGATCCGCAAGCTCGCGAAGGATCTCGGGGTCGACCTCGCCCTCGTCGAAGCGACCGGGCCGGTCGGCGACGTCACACGCGAGGACGTGCTGCGCGGGGCGACCCAGGCGAGCGTGTTCCGCAACATCCAGACACCGGAATGGCCGAGTGACCGCGAGGAGCACATCCCGGTCAAGGGTGTGCGCAAGGCGATCGCGCAGGCCATGGTCGGCAGCGCCTTCACCGCGCCGCACGTCAGCCTGTTCGTCGACGTCGACGCCACGCGCACGATGGAGTTCGTCAAGCGCCTCAAGGCCTCGACCGACTTCGCCGGGGTGCGCGTCTCACCGATGCTGATCATGGCGAAGGCGATGATCTGGGCGGTGCGCCGCAACCCCACCGTCAACTCGGTCTTCACGGACCAGGAGATCATCATCAAGCACTACGTGAACCTCGGCATTGCCGCGGCCACCCCGCGCGGGCTGATCGTGCCGAACGTCAAAGAGGCCCAGGACATGAGCCTGCTCGAGCTCGCCCGCGCCCTCGAGATGCTCACCCTGACCGCCCGTGACGGCAAGACCACCCCGGCAGACCAGGCAGGGGGCACGATCACGATCACCAATATCGGCGTCTTCGGCATGGACACCGGCACCCCGATCCTGAACTCGGGCGAAGCCGGGATCGTCGCCCTCGGCACGATCAAGCCCAAGCCCTGGGTCGTCGACGGCGAGGTGCGGGTGCGCCAGGTCACGACCATCGGCGCGAGCTTCGACCACCGGGTCGTCGACGGTGACGTGGCGAGCCGCTTCCTGGCGGACGTCGCGAGCATCATCGAGGAACCGGCCCTCCTCCTCGAATAGCGCGTCCCGAACAGCGCACAAACTTTGGGAAGCCTTACCTCACCAGCCCTTTAATGCGCTGGTGAGGTAAGGCTTTCCACGCTGGCGGGCGCGGATTCCCTGTGGTCTGATGTTCTTCATGACCTCCATCGCCCCCGCCAGAATCGCCCCCGTCGTCCCAGCGGTCGAGGCAGCAGCCGACGACCGGAAGCGCAGCGAGAGCCATGCCGGCCGCCTGAACTGGCTCCGCGCCGGGGTGCTCGGCGCCAACGACGGCATCGTCTCCGTCGCTGCCCTCGTCGTCGGCGTCGCCGGCGCGAGCGGCTCGACAGCAGTCATCGCCGCAGCGGGCACCGCCGGCCTCGTCGGCGGCGCGATCTCGATGGCCCTCGGCGAATACGTCTCCGTCAGCAGCCAGAGCGACAGCCAGCGCACCCTGATCGCGCGCGAGAAGCGCGAACTGAGCGTCGACCCGGAGGGCGAACTCGAGGAACTCGCGCAACTCTACGAAAAGCAGGGCCTCGCGCCCGCGACGGCCCGGCAGGTCGCCGTGGAGTTCACGGCGATCGACCCGGTGCGCGCCCACCTGCTCGCCGAGCACAGCATCACCGAGGACGATGTCGTGAGCGCCTGGCACGCCGCCTGGGTCTCGGCCGCGGCGTTCACGCTCGGGGCCCTGCTCCCGTTCCTGGCCATCCTGCTGCTGCCCGCAAGCGTCCGCATCCCGATCACCTTCGGCGCGGTGCTCGTCGCCCTGGCCGCGCTCGGCGCGACCGGCGCCCACCTCGGCGGCAGCCCCAAGCTCCGCGCCATCATCCGCGTCGTGCTCGGCGGCGCCGCAGCACTCGTCGTGACCTTCCTGATCGGGTCGCTCCTCGGCACCTCCGGCGTCGTCTAGCGGCGCATCGCGGAGCAACTGTTGCCGGTGCGGACAACTGTGGCTCGTACACGGGCAACAGTTGTCCGCGCCGGAAACTGGCGGCGGCAGTCAGCGCAGCTGCGACCTAATGGTTTTGACAATCATTATCAATAGGGATACCGTCACTGTGTGACAGCTTCCCGATTCGTCCTCCCCGCGCTCCTGGCCGCGGCCGCGCTCGCCCTCAGCGGATGCTCGGCCTCGAGTGCCGGGTCAGCGGGCGGTTTCGGGGGCTCCGCGGGCGATCTCAAGGTCGTCGCGACGACGACCCAGGTTGCCGACCTCACCCGGAACATCATCGGCGACACCCCTGGTGTCACGCTCACCCAGCTGATCCAGCCGAACCAGAGTGCACACAGCTACGACCCTTCCGCGGCCGACCTGACGGCCCTCGGCCGTGCCGATGTGCTCGTGATCAACGGCGTCGGCCTCGAGGAATGGCTCACCGACGCGATCGACGCTTCGGGCTTCCACGGAGTGACGATCGACTCCGACGCCGGCATCACGATCGCAGCGGATGCGGCGGGCAATGATTCAGCGGCCGGCAATGCCTCCACGGATGCCGCACACGACCACGCTGGCGGCAACCCGCATATCTGGACCGACGTCGCCAACGCGGAGGCCATGACCCGGACCATCGCCGCAGGCCTCGCGACCGCGAGCACAGCAGACACCGGACGCGCCGCCGCTCTCGCGGCCAACGCCGCGGCGTACGACACCCGGCTCACCGCACTCGACAGCTGGATCCGCGCGAACATCGACCCCGTCCCCGCCGCGGAACGGCTCCTCGTCAGCAACCACGACGCCTTCGGCTATTTCACGACCGCGTACGGAATCACCTACGTCGGCAGCGTGATCCCCAGCTTCGACGACAACGCCGAACCGAGCGCGAGCGACATCGACCAGCTCGTCACGAAGATCAGGGCCACCGGCGTCAAGGCCGTCTTCTCCGAGGCGTCGATCAGCCCCAAGGCCGCGGACACGATCGCCCGGCAGGCCGGGGTGACCGTCTACTCCGGCGAGAACGCCCTCTACGGCGACTCCCTCGGCCCGGCGGGCAGCGACGGCGCCACCTACATCGCCGCCCAGGAGCACAATGTGCGCCTGATCCTCGAGTCCTGGGGTGTCACCCCCACCGCCGTCCCGGCAGACCTGCGAGAGTGAAGACGTGAACGAGAACGATTCTCAACCGAGGAGCACCGTGCCGCTCGCCCTCCACGTGGCCGGGGCATCCTTCGCATACGCCCAGACGCCCGCTCTCGAAGACGTCACCTTCGACCTGCGCGCGGGCGAGGCCGTCGCCCTGATCGGGCCGAACGGCTCGGGAAAGTCGACCCTGCTCAAGGGTGTGCTCGGCCTGATCCATCGAACGAAAGGCACCGTCGAGGTGCTCGGTGAGTCCCCGGCCCCCGCAGGCGCGGTCGGGTACGTGCCCCAGGCCGACGAGCTCGACCCGGAATTCCCCGTCACCCTCGAGCAGGTCGTGATGATGGGACGGTACCGTTCCCTCGGCTGGCTGCGCCTGCCCGGCAAACGCGACCGCGCGCACGTCGCCGCGGCCCTCGAGGCCGTCGGGCTCGCCGAACGCGCCAGGACCCGGTTCGGGGAACTCTCCGGGGGTCAGCAGCAGCGCGGCCTCCTCGCCCGCGCCCTCGCATCCGGGCCCCGCCTGCTCCTGCTCGACGAACCGTTCAACGGCCTCGACCAGGAGAACCGCAACGCGCTCGTCGACACCGTGAAGCGGCTCAAGGCCGACGGCGTTGCCGTGCTCGTCTCGACGCACGACCTCGAACTCGCCCGCGACGTCTGCGAATCGGTCCTCCTCCTCAACGGCGGACAGGTCGCGTTCGGCCCCCTCGACGAGGTGCTCAGCCTCGAGAACGTCCAGCGCACCTTCCGCGCTGTCGGGGTCGAACTCGACGAGCACACGGTCGTCGTGCCCGGCCACACGGGGCACTGAGTGGATGCCTGGGGCGCGCTCCTCGACGCATACTCCCTGCCGTTCATGGCCCGCGCCCTCATGGTGCTGCTCGTTCTCAGCCTGGTCGCGGGCATCGTCGGCGTGCTCGTCAACCTGCGCGGGCTCGAATTCATCAGCGACGGGCTCACCCACGCGGTGTTCCCGGGCATCGCGATCGGTTTCGTCTGGGGCGGCCGCGAGGGCCTCTTCGCGGGGGCCATCGTCGCGGCCGTGCTCACCGCCGTGGTGCTCGCCGTGCTGATGCGCCGCGCGGTCCCGGTCGACGCCGCGATCGCGATCGTGTTCACGGCCATGTTCAGCATCGGCGTGATCGTGGTGTCCCGACAGACCAACTACGTCGGCCAGCTCGAACAACTCCTGTTCGGGCGGCTGCTCACGATCAGCGTGGTCGAGGTCGTCCAGACGGTCGTGATCTGCGCGATCGCCCTCCTCCTCGTGGGCGTCACGCTCAAGGAGCAACTCTTCCGCGCCTTCGACCGCACCGGGTTCTCCGCCGTCGGCTACCGGCCCTTCGTGCTCGACCTCGTGCTCAACGTGGCGATCGCCCTCGTCGTCGTCGCCGCGTCGAGCGCCGTCGGAACCCTGCTCGTGCTCGCGGTGCTGATCGTTCCCGGCGCGGTCGCACGGCTCGTGACCGTGCGCCTCTGGCTTCTGTTCCCGGTCGCGGCGGTGTTCGCCGCCGTCGCGGCGTGGATCGGCCTCTCCCTCGGCTATCTGGCATCCGTGGGGGCAGGCGTCAACCTGCCGAGCGGCGCGACCGTCGTGCTCGTGCTCGTCTCCGGTTATGCGCTCGCGCTCGTCGGCCGGCTCCTGCGGGGCCGGGTGCGCGCGCCGCGGCCCCTTCCCGCGGCGGTGCGCTGATGGACTACTTCAGCACCGCGCTCCTCGCCGCCGCCGTGATCGGCGCGCTCTGCGGTCTCGTCGGCTCCCTCGTGGTGCTCCGCAGGCGCACCTTCTTCGCCCAGGCGCTCACCCACGCGACCTTCCCCGGAGCGGTCGGCGCCGCGATGCTCGGGCTGAGCATCCCGCTCGGGGCCTTCGTCGCAAGCATCGCCATCGTCGGCATCATGACCCTGATCAGCCGGGTGCGCCGCCAGGGCAGCCAGGTGGCCTCGGGCATCGTCCTCACGGCGGGCTTCGCGCTCGGGGTGCTCCTGCAGGCGCTCAACCCGTCCCTGCCCGTGCACGTCGATTCGTTCCTCGTCGGATCCATCCTGACCACGACCGGCTCCGACATCGGGCTCGCCGCCGGCGTGCTCGGGCTCGCCGTGCTGGCCGTCGTCTTCTTCGGCAAGGAACTCCTGTTCTCCACCTTCGATCCGAACGGCTACCGCGCGGCCGGCTACCGGGAATGGCCCGTGGAACTGCTCACCCTGGGCCTCATCACCGCGACCGTCGTCACGGCGATGCCCGCCGTCGGCGCGATCCTCGCGATCGCCCTGATCGCCGCTCCCGCGGCCGCCGCGCGCCTGCTCGCCCGCACCGTCGGCCAGATCCTCATCGCGGCACCCGTCCTCGGGGCGACCGCCGGGATCAGCGGGGTACTGCTCTCCCGCGCCCTCGACGTCGCCGCCGGGCCGGCGATCGCACTCACCGCGGCAGCCTTCTTCCTCCTGGCCCTCGCCGTGCGTCAGCTCCGCTCCCGGGCCGGCAGCCCCCGGACCAGTGGCTCCCCGACCCGCACCCGGACCGCCCGGCCGGCCACCGGTCGTGCCGGAACCCGGGCCAGCCTAGGGTGGAAGTCATGAAGCGCAACACCTGGCAGCGCGAGGCCGTGCGCACGGCCCTCAGCGACACGGTCGGATTCGTCAGCGTGCAGGGCCTGCACAGCCGCCTGCACGCCACCGGCTCCCCGATCGGACTGGCGACGGTCTACCGCGCCCTCGCCGACCTCGCCGGGGAAGGTGAGGCCGACTGCCTGCAGTCGCCGGACGGCGAAAGCCTGTACCGGGCCTGCAGCACGACCGACCACCACCACCACCTGATCTGCCGGCACTGCGGACTCACCGTCGAAATCGAAGCGGATGCCGTCGAAACCTGGGCGAAGAACGTCGCCGCCGAGCACGGCTTCACCCAGGCCGCCCACGTCGTCGACGTATTCGGCCTCTGCGCGGAGTGCACCGCCGCATCCGCCGCCACCACCGCCATCGCCTGAGCCGAGTTGCGCGGACACCCGCTGACCCGTAGAGTTGGCGGTTGCTGCGCATATCTTTGCGTGCACTGCCGGAATGCATCGGCTTCGCTTCCTGAACCAGTGAAGTGGAACTGCTGTGCCCGGCCGACAAGAGATCTTGGGAAGGGCATTCGCCCTTCGGTATTGGAGGAGAACCATGGCAGCAACCTGCCAGGTGACCGGAGCCGTTCCCGGCTTTGGACACAACGTTTCGCACTCGCACCGACGCACCAAGCGTCGTTTCGACCCGAACGTACAGACCAAAAAGTACTACGTGCCTTCGTTGCGCCGTAACGTCACCCTGACCCTCTCGGTCAAGGGAATCAAGGTTATCGATGCTCGTGGCATTGAGTCGGTCGTCAAGGACCTGCTCGCCCGTGGGGAGAAAATCTAATGGCCAAGCAGCATGACGTCCGCCCGATCATCAAGCTCCGTTCGACGGCCGGCACCGGTTACACCTATGTGACCCGCAAGAACCGTCGTAACGACCCCGACCGTCTCGTACTCAAGAAGTACGACCCCGTAGTGCGCAAGCACGTTGACTTCCGAGAGGAGCGCTAACACATGGCCAAGAAGAGCAAGATCGCCCGTAACGAACAGCGCAAGATCGTTGTTGCCCGTTACGCCGTCAAGCGCCTGGAGCTGAAGAAGGCCCTCGTCGACGAGTCCGGTACGGACGAGTCGCGCGAGGCAGCCCGCCTCGGCCTCCAGAAGCTTCCCCGCAACGCTTCGCCGGTGCGCGTGCGCAACCGCGACGCCGTCGACGGTCGCCCCCGTGGCCACCTCTCCAAGTTCGGCATCTCGCGCGTGCGTTTCCGCGACATGGCGCACCGCGGCGAGCTGCCCGGCATCACCAAGTCCAGCTGGTAACACCCGCTGAATCGCTCCGCTGAACTCCGGTTCCGCGAATGAGGGGATGTCGACTCCGGTCGACATCCCCTTTTGCGTACCCGGGCGGATGCGCCGGCAAGGCATCCCGGATTCCGTTCCGACTCCGCCCGGATTCCGCGCACAGCGGAAATGGGCATCCAGAAGGGGCAAAAAGCACCCCAAGATGTCGAAAAACGCCGGAAATACGCGGAAGTTCCCGGAACTCTGTTAGATTCAACGCGGTCCAACCGACCAACGGAGGCGTCTTCTGGCGTCGCCCGCATTACCCGCATACCTGTTTTTTTACAGACGAAGGTCCGAGGAGGACACTCAATGGCTGACAAGTCGCTGAACAAGACCGAGCTCGTTGCCAAGGTTGCCGCAGACTCTGGCCAGAGCCAGGTCGCCGTCGACAGCGTGCTCAACGCATTCTTTGCCGCGCTCGCCGAAACCGTCGCCAACGACGGCAAGGTCACCATCCCGGGCTGGCTCGGCGTCGAGCGCACCGCCACCGCGGCGCGCACCGGCCGCAACCCGCAGACGGGCGAGGAAATCGCCATCGCCGCCGGTCACCGCGTCAAGCTGACCGCCGGCAGCAAGCTGAAGGCCGCCGCCAAGTAGCATTCGCACCAGTTTCACCAGTTTCACCAGATTCACCCCGAGGAGGGCGTTGGCTTCGGCCGGCGCCCTCCTCTGTGTGTCGGCCGGCGGCATCCGCTCGCGGGCTGCCCACCGGCGGGCCGGTTAAGCTGGAGCGGTGCCTCGTCTCGTGCGGATTTCCGGTCCTGCAGCCCTCCTCCTGGTGGCCGTGCTCTCGACCCTGCTCGCCCTCGCCTACGGCGGCGGCGCTGCCGCGCAACTGCTCGCCGACCCGGGGCCGCTCGTGCGCTGGGGACTCCCGGTCGCCAAGCTCCTGGTCAACCTCGGTGCGGCTGGGACGATCGGCGCCCTCGTGCTCGCCTGCTTCGCGCTCAGCCCCCGCGAGAGCGCATACGGCACCTCGATCGACTTCGCGGCCGGGGCCGCAGCCCTCTTCACCGCCGCATCGGCGCTCACCGGGTTCCTGACCTTCCTGCAGGTGACGGATGTCCCGCTCGCCTTCGACGACCGCTTCAGTGCGACGGCCGGCCAGTTCTTCAGCGACATCGAACTCGGCCAGGCCTGGCTCGCGACCACACTCATCGCCGCGGGTGTCACGGTGCTGTGCTTCGCCGTGCGCAGCCAGACCGGGCTCGTCTTCGTCACGGCGCTCGCGGTCGGCGCCCTGGTTCCGATGGCGCTCCAGGGCCACGCGGCGGGCAGCGCGGGCCACGACGTCGCGATCACCGCACTCGGGCTGCACCTCGTGTTCGCGGCGATCTGGCTCGGTGGGCTCCTGACGATCATCGTTCTCCACCGGCAGCTCGACGGCACCCGCATCAACGCCGTCATCGGTCGGTATTCGACGCTCGCCCTGGTGAGTTTCATCGTCGTCGCGGCCTCCGGCTACGTCAGCGCGGAACTGCGCATCGGCAGCATCGACCGGCTCCTGACCCCGTACGGCATCCTCGTGCTCGTGAAGGTCGTCGCCCTCATCACGCTCGGCGGCTTCGGCGTGCTGCAGCGCCGGTTCCTCGTCGAGCGGATGCACCGGGCCACGCTCGCGGGACCGGGCGCCGCCGGCCGCAGCGCGGGCACCTGGTTCTGGTGGCTCGTGGTCGCCGAGCTCGCGTTCATGGGACTCGCCTCCGGCGTCGCGGCGGCACTCGCCCGTACCGCGACCCCGGTCGCCCAGGTCGTCGCGACCCAGGTCGCCACCTCGACCCCCGCGCAGATCCTCACCGGCGAACTCCTGCCGCCCGAGCTGACCTTCGCCCGCTACTTCACCGAATGGGACTTCGACCTGGCCTGGGTGCTGTTCTGCGCGTTCGGGATCTTCTTTTACCTGGCCGGGGTGTACCGGCTGCACAAGCGCGGCGACGCCTGGCCGGTCTACCGGACCGTGTCCTGGGTGGTCGGGATGCTCATCCTCTTCTACATCACCAACGGCGGCGCCAACCTGTACGCGAAGTACCTGTTCTCCTCGCACATGCTGATGCACATGGCGCTGACCATGCTCGTGCCGGTGTTCCTCGTGCCCGGGGCCCCGATCACCCTCGCCGCCCGGGCCATCCACAAACGCACCGACGAGAGCCGCGGAGCCCGCGAATGGATCCTCCTCGCGGTGCACTCCCGCTACGCCGGCGTCCTGACCAACCCGATCGTCGCCGCCGTGCTGTGGGCCGGGTCGCTCTGGGTGTTCTACTACTCGAACCTGTTCAGCTGGGCGACGACCGACCACATCGGGCACGAGTGGATGGTCGTGCACTTCCTGATCACCGGGTACCTGTTCGTGCAGTCCCTGATCGGCATCGACCCGGTGCCGTACCGGCTGCCGTACGCCTTCCGGCTACTGCTCCTCCTCGGAACGATGGCGTTCCACGCCTTCTTCGGGGTCGCCCTGATGACCGGGACGGGCCTCCTCCTCGCCGACTGGTACGGCGCGATGGGCCGCACCTGGGGGGTCAGCGCGATCGCCGACCAGCAGCTGGGCGGCGGTATCGCCTGGAGCGTCGGCGAGATCCCGACGATCGCGCTCGCGATCGCCGTTGCGATCCAGTGGTCCCGCAGCGACGAGAAGGAAACCCGGCGCAAGGACCGCAACGCCGATCGGACCGGCGAGGCCGAGCTCATCCGCTACAACGCCCAGCTCGAGCGGCTCGCCTCGCGCGACACCCGGCAGCCCTAGTCCCGGGCGGAACGGGTCAGCGGAGCTGGATCGCGAGCGACCCGTCTGCCCCCACGACGACCTGGATCGCGACCGCGAACGGCACGTCCTCGTCCCGGGTGCTGAGGTCCCCGTCGAAGAGCGACTGCACGGCCACCTTGATGTGCGCCCGCCCGGCCGTCGACGGCATGTCGAAGGCGGTGTCCCCGGCGGCGAGCGTCACGGCGGGGTATTCGGCGATCGACCAGGTCGGCACCGACTTGACCCGGTCGTTGATCTCGATCCCGAACGGGCAGTCAGAGGGCTGCAGCACCTTCTGCGTCGCGCAGGTGTCGAGGAAGCTGTTGAGCTCGGACTGGACCTGGCCGACGAAGGAGGCGTTCGGTTCGGCGTCGACCGAGACATCCGTCGCCCCGGACTGCGTCACGGGGACCGACTGCGGCGCCGCGCTCAGCAGGGCTGACTCGTGCGCGATCGTGTACCGGGCCGGGGCGAAGGCGAGGTAGGCGGCCTGGTTCGAGAAGGTCACAGGGGCGTCGGGGGCCGCGTGCGCGCGGGTGTCGAGGGTGAGGCCGTTGACCGAGAAGCTCGCCTCGTGCAGCACCGTGACCCCGAGCACCGCGAGCGGGCTGGTGTCGAAGCGCCAGGAGTCGAAGACGGCCGCGTACGTGCCCGCCCTCGCCACCCGGAATTCCATCGTCGCCGGCGCGCCGTCGAGGTCGAAGGCGTAGACGACGGTGTGCATCTCGGCGGCGCCGGTGCCCGCGGAACCCGGCGTCGCGGTGTCGCTCACGAGGCTGATCGCGGTGATCGAACTGAGCACGGATGTCCGCAGCAGGGTGTCGGGAAGATCCGTCGGCAGGCCCGCCGCCGTCTGCTCTGCCGCGGTCGGGGTCACCCCCGGCAGGCTTAGCGCGCTCGCGGTGTCGTGCCTGGCCAGAGCGTCGAGGTATTGGCGCACGAAACCGCCCGCGCTGTAGACCTCGCGGTTGAGCGAACCGATCGCCGCGAACAGCGCAGCGACGAGGAGGACGGCAACCACGACGACGGCGACGAGGGTTCGACCCCGTTCGCGCAGGGCCGTGCGGTCGCGGTTGCTCACGTGCACATTCTACGGGCGCGACTCTGAGGGTGCGGCCGGTGGGCGGTGGCGGGCGATCACGGGCGTGGGCGCGGGCCGTCAGTGACGTTGTCCACGAATGCCCGGCATCCACCCCGGCACCGGCCAGGGCGGATACAGTGGAATGTTCCCATCATTCCTACTGAAAGCGACCCGTGTCCCCGATTTCGTTGTCGCGTGAGCAGGCCGAGGTCTACCAGGCCATCGAGAACACGCGCCAGAATGTCTTCGTGACCGGGCGCGCCGGCACCGGCAAGTCGACGCTGCTGAACCACCTGTCGTGGAACACCAGCAAGCAGATCGTGATCGCCGCCCCGACCGGTGTCGCGGCGCTCAACGTGGGCGGGCAGACGATCCATTCGCTCTTCCGGCTGCCGATCGGGGTCATCGCCGACCACGCGATCGACCAGAACGACCAGGTCAAGAAGCTGCTCAACACGATCGACACCGTCGTGATCGACGAGGTCTCGATGGTCAACGCCGACCTGATGGACGCGATCGACCGCAGCCTCCGCCAGGCCAGGCAGCGCCCGAACGACAGCTTCGGCGGCGTGCAGATCGTGCTGTTCGGTGACCCGTACCAGCTCGCGCCGGTGCCCGGCGATTCCGACGAGCGGGCGTACTTCACCGACACCTATCGGTCGATGTGGTTCTTCGACGCGAAGGTCTGGAAGGGCGCCGAGCTGCGCATCTTCGAGCTGACCGAGGTGCACCGGCAGCGCGACGCCGACTTCCGGCACATGCTGAACGCCGTGCGGTACGGGCAGGTCACCGCGGAGATCGGCGGCGCACTCAACGCGGCGGGCGCCCGCACGCCGCCGACGGAGGGCGTGATCACCCTCGCGACCCGCAACGACGCGGTCAACCGGATCAACGCGGCGGCGCTCAAGCGACTGCCGGGCAAGGCGCTCACCGCGAAGGCCGAGGTCACCGGCGATTTCGGCGGCCGCACGTATCCGGCGGACGCGGTGCTCGAGCTCAAGGTGGGCGCCCAGGTGATGTTCCTGCGGAACGACTCCCCGCTCGACGGCGGCCCGCGCTGGGTCAACGGCAGCATCGGCACGGTCACGAAGGTGAACTCGACCGTGTTCGTCGAGATCGACGGCACGACGCACGAGGTCGAGCCGGCCGTGTGGGAGAAGTACAAGTACAGCTACAACCAGGCGACGAAGAAGCTGAGCAGGGACGTCGTCGCCGAGTTCACCCAGTTCCCGCTGCGGCTGGCCTGGGCGGTCACGATCCACAAGTCCCAGGGCGCGACCTACGAACGGGCGATCGTCGACCTCGGCACCCGCGTCTTCAGCCCCGGCCAGACCTACGTGGCGCTCAGCCGGCTGACCAACCTCGACGGCCTGTACCTCACCCGGCCGCTGCGGCCGAGCGACATCATCGTCGACGAGGACGTCCAGCGCTTCATGGGCAGCCAGGGCGCGCTGCCCGCGGCCTGACCGGGCCGCCTCTCCTCGACAGCGGATGCCGCGGCCGGTCGCCGGGAACAGCCGGCTAGTGGTGGTGGCCGGCCGGGGCGTCGGGGGTCGGCGCGAGGGGAAGACCGTGCGAGCCGTGCGGGACGGCGTGCGCGCCGGCATCCGTCGCGGCCAGCGCCGGAGTGGTGAGCCCGGAGACGACGAGGGCCGCGAGCGTGAGGGCCGCGAGGAAGCGCCACCCGCCCGCCGTCTCACCCGCGGAGGCACGTGGAACTCCCTCTGTGGTGCTGGTGCTGGTGGTGCGGCGGGTGCGGCGCAGCACGAGTGCGAGGGAGCAGGCGAGAAAGAGGTCGAAGAGCGTGGCGGTGGCCATCGGCTGCAGCGGGAGTCCGGTCGCGGCCGCCGGCACACCGAGGCCGCTGCCGAGGGTCGCGACGGCACCCCAGATGAAAACGGGGATGAGGGCTCCGAAGAGCGCTGCCCCGGGGGCGAGTGCCCGCCCCCGGACCAGCGTTACGGCGCCCCAGCCGAGCTCGGCGGCACCGAGACCGACCAGGGTGATCATGAGGAGCACCGGGGCGCTCGCCCCCACGGCAAGGTGGATCGTGCCCGCGCCGATGGCGGAGAAGGCCAACCAAAGGCGGCTGATCGGGGTCATGATGCTCCTGTTCGTGGGGGTGTGGGCTGCGGTTGTGCGGTGCCGGGTGGGACGGGTCAGGCGACCGCGGAGTGCCGGACGACCTTGTCTGTCGCGAGGCCCGCTCCGAGCAGCACGATCGCGCTCGCGAGGTGGAGGAAGTGGTCGGCGGTGTTGAGGGCCAGGATGTTGAGGGCCGAGCTCGCGATGAAGAACCCGACGATTCCGAGGAGCAGGTAGACCGCGCCGACGGTGGTGTTGACGGACTTGGCCGCGGTGACGCCCGAGAGTCCGGCGATGAGCAGCGCGGCGCCGATCAGCAGGTGGGCGACGTTGTGCAGCGGGTTGACGGCGAAGAGGCCGAGCAGGAGCCCGCCCTGGGTGGCGATGAAGCTGACGCCGCCCGTGACAGCGAAGCCGAGCAGGCCGACGAGTAGGTAGACGGCACCGAAGACGGTGGCGACGAGGCGATTCGGTGAAGTGCGCATGGGATGTTCCTCCTGGTAGGGACCGCACGGCGTGCGGTTGCCAGTAGTTCGGAGTGAACCTCACAGCGGATTGGGAGGTGCGCGGATTCGTCGGGGCCTGCAGTGGAAGGTGCGGGGATTGGTAGGCTCGCGCCATGAATATTCCCCCGGACACCAAGGACTGGACCTGGGTGCTCGAGCGCCCCTGCCCCGAGTGCGGATTCGTGGCCGCCGACGTGGCTTTCGACGACATCCCGCGGCTGATCCGGGCCAATGCCGCGGCCTGGGGTCCCGTGCTCGAGCGGGCGGATGTCGCGGTGCGGCCCGACGACCACACCTGGTCGGCCCTCGAGTACGCGGCCCACGTTCGGGATGTCTTCCGCATTTTCACCGTCCGGCTCGCGCTGATGCGCACGGAGGACGATCCGCTGTTCCCGAACTGGGACCAGGACGCGACCGCGGTGGCGGAACGCTATGGCGAGCAGGCCCCTGAGCGGGTCGCCGTCGAACTGGCCGAGGCCGCGACATCCGCGGCGGCTGCCTTCGCGGCCGTTCCGGCCGAGGAACGGGGCCGGGTCGGCAGGCGCAGCGATGGCGCCCGGTTCACGGTGACCACGATGGGCCAGTACTTCGTGCATGACCCGGTGCACCACCTGCACGATGTCACCGAGGTGTCACAGCACCAGTGAGGTCGCGGCTGCCGTTTCTGAGGCGGGCAGCGCGGGGTGACGACGACGGTGATGCACCGGGAGTGTGCGCTCCGACTAGGCGGTGTGCCTCCGGTTGACGACGGCGCCGTAGATCAGCAGCACGATGATCGACCCGGCGATGGCGAGCAACCAGCTCGACAGCTGGAAGAAGTCGCCGATACCGACGCCGAAGAGCAGGGATCCGAGCCAGCCGCCGAGGATCGCGCCCACCACTCCGAGGAGGAGGGTCACGAACCACCCGCCGCCCTGGGTGCCGGGCAGGATGGCCTTGGCGATCGCCCCGGCGATCAGGCCGAGAAGTAGAAATCCGATGAAACTCATGTCAAGCGTCCTTTCGCTTACAAGCGTTGTTTCACGTGGTGTGTCATCACGAACCTGCCCTCCGACTCGGGCGCGGGTGCAGGCCAGCCTCCATCTCCGTCTTAATCACTGAGTGTGCCACCATCCGGTGATCCGGTCACGGGGCGGCGGCCGGAATGCAACCCGATTCCGGAATATGCCGTGAGTTACGATTGGCCTGCGCCTTGCAACTGATCCCCCCGGTCTCAGCGACTCAAGCGGCACCCCGTTCTCACGGCGGACGCCCGGCGCAGATCGACGGAGGCCCTCTTGTCCGACAGCTCACTCCCCGTGGTCATCCAGGGCGGGATGGGCATGGCCGTCTCCTCCTGGCGGCTCGCCAACGCTGTGGCCCGCACCGGTCAGCTCGGCGTCGTGTCCGGCGTAGCGCTCGACTCCGTGCTCACGAGACGCCTTCAGGACGGCGACGACGGCGGCCATATCCGCCGCGCCCTTGCCGCTTTCCCGGTTCCCGCCCTCGTCGCCCCCGTGCTCGACCGCTACTTCCAGGCCGGGGGACGCGCGGCAGGCGAACCGTACCTGCCCATCCCCAAGCTCTCGCTCACGCCGACCCGGGAGCAGCAGGAGCTCAGCGTGCTCGGCAACTTCACCGAAGTCTGGCTGGCCAAGGAGGGCCACACCGGGATCGTCGGGATCAACTACATGGAAAAGGTGCAGCTGGCGACCCCGTCGGCCGCACTCGGCGCCATGCTCGCCGGGGTGGACTTCGTGCTGATGGGGGCCGGCATCCCGCGCCAGATCCCGCACCTCCTCGACGAGCTCACTGCGGGCCGGATCGGCACGATCGACATCGACGTGCACGGTGCCGCAGCGGATGCCGTGCATACCGTGAGCGTCGATCCGGTCGACGTCCTCGGGGTCACCCCGGAGACTCTCCCGCCCCTCCGCCGTCCCTTCTTCGTCGCCATCGTCTCGGCGCACGTTCTCGCGTTCTACCTGGCGCGGGATGCGGACATCCGCCCGGACGGGTTCATCATCGAGGGTCCGACGGCCGGCGGCCACAATGCGCCCCCGCGTGGGCGGCTCACCCTCGACGACGACGACCAGCCGATCTATGGCCCGCGCGACGACGCGAACATCGTCAAAATCGCCGAACTCGGCCTGCCGTTCTGGCTCGCCGGCGGCTATGGCCAGCCGGAACGCCTCGCCGTCGCGCTCGCCGCGGGAGCACAGGGCGTGCAGGTCGGCACCCTGTTCGCGCTCAGCCAGGAGTCCGGTCTCGCCCCCGGCCTGCGCGACCAGGTGCTCGGTCGCCTTGACGCGACAGAGCTCTCTATCCGCACCGACGCCGCCGCCTCGCCGACCGGGTTCCCGTTCAAGGTCGCCCAGCTGCCGGGCACGTTGTCGGACCCGGCGGTCTATGCCGAACGGGTGCGCCTCTGCGACCTGAGCTACCTGCGCGAGCCCTATGCGAAGAAGGACGGAACGGTCGGGTTCCGCTGCCCGAGCGAACCCGTGCACATGTACGTGCGCAAGGGCGGCACCGCCGAGGACGCCGCCGGCCGCGCCTGCCTCTGCAACGCGCTCACCGCGACGGTCGGCCTCGGCCAGACCCGCAAGACCGGCTACGTCGAGGCGCCCTTGCTGACGCTCGGAAACGACATCGACGGCGCTGCCGTGCTCCTCGCGGCGCACCCAGCGGGCTGGAGCGCCGCGGACGCCGTCGGCTGGCTGCTTCGCGACGCCACGGTTTCCCCGACCGCCCTCTGACCCCTACCTTTCCGGTCGAGAGTGCCCGGTGCGCGGGTCACTCTCGACCGGAAAGGTCACTCTCACGCGGCTGGGGTGACGGTGAACTCCGCCGTCATCGTGTGGCTCGCGCCGGGCGCGAGCGTGATCGCGTCCGCGCCCACGTTGCAGGTCTCGACGCAGACCATGCCGGTCCACTCCTGGGAGCCGAAGTCCGCCATTGCTGCCGCCTTGTCGATCCAGGGGTTCCAGACCACGGTGCTCTCGGAGCCGGTCTTCGTGACCGCGATGCTGCGCGTTCCATCGTCGATGACCGTCGCCGCCGTCGTGCCGGCGTAGACCCGGTCGGTCTCGGCCGTGAACAACACGGGTTCCGGGGAACCGGGTGTGGGTGTTGCGCCCCCGACCTTGTCGAGGAACGGAACGCCCTCGAGCCCCGCCACGGTCGTGTGGTGGATGTCGTCGATCGCGAAATAGCTGTGCAGCGCCTCTTCGACGGTCACGGGCACCGTGTCCCGGTTGGTGACGGTCAGCTCGAGGCGGAGCGTCGCCCCGACAGTCACGGTGTAGCGGGCCTCGAACGGATGCGGCCAGGCCGACGCGCGGGTCGCGGGCGAGTCCGTGAGGTGGAAGGTCAGCACCACATCGTCACCGACCTCGGCGGCGCCGGACAGCTGCCACTCGGTCACGCGGGCAAAACCGTGGGCCGGCGCCGTTGCATCCGCCGCGTTGGGACCGAACCAGGGGAAGCAGATCGGGATGCCGCCGCGGATGGCCGTCCCCGGGGTGAAGCGGCTCGCCGCGCTCATCCAGATGACGGGGGCACCGCCTGCCGGAACCCAGGAGGCGACGTGTGCGCCGTGCAGGTACACCTCGGCCGACCCGGCGCGGCCGGTGACACGGACGATGGGGAGCCCGCCGATGCCGGGGGCGAGGTGGACGGACGCCGGCAGAACGGGAAGCGCGGTGGGAACAGTTGACATGGGAAACCTCCAGGGTTCACTCGATTTTCCCACAGTGGGACTGTTGATGAGCAGGCGCGACTCTCAGCCGGTGCCTGCCCGGTGTGCGGCAGACACCGGACCATCAGGGTGCGGTTAGGCGACTGCGACCGGTGGCGGGTTCTTCGACTCGACATAGGCCCGCGTGACCGCAATGTCCTGGTCGCCGAAACCGCGTGCGGTGAGATCGGTGAAGGTGTCGAGCAGCAGACGTAGCTGAGCGGCATCGGTGCCGGTTCGATCGGCTTCTTCGAGTGCGTAGCGGAGATCCTTGATCATGTACCTCGCGACTCCGGACGGGCGATAGTCCGCGTCGACGATACGCCGCTTCCGGCTGTCCAGGACCCGGCTGCCCGCGTACCCGTTTTCGAGAAGGTCGAAGAGGGCGCCGAGGTCGAGGCCGCTCCGTTCCGCCAGGACCGCAGCCTCGCCGAGCGCCAGAATATTCGCCGCCACGATGAGTTGATTGCAGAACTTGGCGATTGCGCCGGCTCCGAGCGGACCGAGGTGCGCCGGGGTGCCGATGGCCCGTAACACGGGCAGTGCGAGGTCGACATCGTCAGCGCTGCCGCCGACCATAATCGAGAGTGTCCCCGCGACCGCACCGTCTTCGCCGCCGCTCACAGGGGCATCGACGACGTGGAGGAGACCGTTGGTCTCAGTTGCGAGCCTGTCCGCGAGCTCACGGATGCCGGACGCGGAGGACGTGGAGGAAATCACCAACAAAGTGGGGGTCGTGATACCCGAAACGATACCGTCGGGTCCGTTCAGAACCTGTTCAAGTTGCGGAAGGTCCGGGAGCATGTCGACGATGATGTCGGCCTGTTCAGCGAGCCGCCGCGGGGATTCCGCCCAGGAGGCTCCCGAATCCAAGAGTTCGGAATAGCGTTCGCGTGCTCGGTCGCTGATGACAACGTTCCAGGAGGCCGCAGGGCTGCGCAGGAGGCTTGCAGCCATCGGGCGGCCCATCACTCCCAATCCAATGACTCCGACAGTAAGCGAATTTGCAACAGGAAAACTACGTTGGTTTGACATGCTGTTCACTCTAGCGAACTCTGTTCAGTAGGATGGATGCAGCTTGACATTCAGGAGCGCCGCACACCGACCCCTATTCGGCGCAGAAAAGGGTAAATACAGTGATCGAATCAGATACTCGCCTTCGAGTCGTTGTCGCGGCTCCACTGTCCGAGGAACTATGCCACCGCATCGAAACGGGTGAACCCCGCCTGCAGCTCATCCGCGATCAGGAGCTGTTGCCCCCGCAGCGCCATCCCGGCGATTTCAACGGCGACCCTTCCTTCCACCGCACCGCTGCGCAGCAGGAGCGTTTCACGGCCCTCGTCGATAGCGCGGATGTGCTCTATGGCATCCCGGACGTCGATTCCGCGGCACTGAAGAAGACCGTCGGAGTCAACCCGCGCTTGCGCTGGGTGCAAACCATGGCGGCGGGCGGCGGCGGACAGGTTGCCGCCGCAGAGCTCAGCGCGGCGCAGCTGGAACGGGTTGCCTTCACGACTTCCGCCGGCGTGCATGGCGGTCCCCTCGCCGAATTCGCACTCTTCGGGGTGCTCGCCGGCGCCAAGTCATTGCCGCGCCTCCTTGCCCAGCAGCACGACCACACCTGGAGTGGCCGCTGGACCATGGGGCTTGTGAGTGAGCAGACGGTCCTTGTCGCCGGTCTCGGTGGCATCGGTGCCGGAGTCGCTTCCCGTCTTGCCGCACTCGGCGCACGCGTGATCGGCACGACCCGCGGCTCGCAGGACATCCCGGGAGTCTCCCGTTTCATCCAGCCCGAAGAAATCCCCTCCGTGGCGCACGAGCTGGATGCTGTCGTCGCGACCCTGCCCGGGACCGCTGCGACCAACGGACTCTTCGGCAGCGAGTTCTTTTCCCGGATCAAGCCGGGCGCGACCGTCGTGAACGTGGGACGTGGGACCGTCATCGACCAGGACGAACTGTTGCGTGCGCTGCGGAACGGCCGGGTCGGGTTCGCGGCCCTCGACGTGTTCGCCGAAGAACCCCTCACCACCGACAGCCCATTCTGGGACCTGCCGAACGTCCTGGTCAGCCCGCACACCGCCGCTCTCAACGCTGCAGAGGACCGGCTGATCGCCGAGCTCTTCACCCGCAATGCCACTCGCTTCCTCGACGGACAACCCCTGATAAACCGGGTCGATACCGTCGAGTTCTACTGAAAGACACAGGAGAGAACTGATGAACACGCTATTTGACGTCTCGGGGAAGACGGCACTCGTCACGGGATCGAGCCGAGGAATCGGACTTGCGCTCGCGGGCGGCCTCGCGGACGCGGGAGTGCGGGTTGTCGTCCACGGACGCAACCGCGATCAGGTTGACGCGGCCCGCTCCGGGCTGGAGAAATCCGGCCGGGTGGAAACGATCGCATCCACCTTCGACATCACCGACCCGGCCGCCGTCGCCGATGGAATCGCGGCGATCGAGAATGAGTGGGGTGTGCTGGACATCCTGGTCAACAACGCAGGAATTCAGCGCAGGGCCCCGTTCACCGAGTTCACCTTCACTGACTGGAACGACATCGTCGCGACCAATCTCACCGGTGCATTCCTGGTCGGCCAGCAGGCCGCTCGAGGGATGGTGACCCGCGGCAGCGGCAAGATCGTGAATATCGGATCGGTGCAAAGCCAGCTCGGGCGAGCAGGCATTGCGCCATACGCTGCGACCAAGGGCGGAATCTCCATGCTGACGAAGGGCATGTGTGCTGACCTTGCGGTCAGCGGCATCCAAGTGAACGCCCTCGCGCCCGGGTATTTCGCGACAGAGCTCACGAAGGCTCTGGTCGCGGACGAGGCCTTCAGCTCCTGGGTGCGCACGCGAACACCTGCCGGACGCTGGGGCGATGTCGCAGACCTGGTTGGCACCCTGATCTACCTCGTGTCGCCCGCGTCGGACTTCGTCAACGGGCAGACGATCTTCGTCGACGGCGGAATGACCGCCGTGGTGTGACGAGACCCGGTCAGGAACCTGGCCTGCACACAGCGGATTCAGCGAACGGAACCACATTTACAGGACAGAGGAGTCCAACATGTCGAATATTCACACCGGCGTTCTCGGCGTTGTCGCCCACGCCAAGGGAGACCTTCGGGTCGAGGCCATCGGAGAGCCGCGGCCTGAGGCTGATGAGGCGGTCGTTGAGGTCGCCTTCGGTGGCATTTGCGGATCAGACCTGCACTACTGGCTCGATGGGGCGGCCGGAGAATCCATTCTCCGAGAGCCGCTTCTGCTCGGGCATGAAATCGTCGGAACGGTCGTCACGTCGGCCGCGGACGGATCCGGACCCGTTGCCGGGACCCGTGTCGCGGTACACCCCCTGACGCCTGGGCCGGGTGATGGCAGTCGCTATCCGATCGAGCGGCCGAATCTTGCACCCGGCGGGACCTATCTCGGCAGTGCTGCCCGGTTCCCGCACCGGTCGGGTGCATTTGCCAGGCGGGTCGCGCTGCCCAGCCGGATGCTGCGGAAACTCCCGAAAGGGCTGTCGCTTCGCGACGCCGCTCTCGCGGAACCGGCCGCCGTTGCGTGGCACGCCGTTGGGCGAGCAGGCGAGGTGCGCGGCAGACGAGCTCTCGTTGTCGGGTGCGGTCCGATCGGGTCGCTCGTGATCGCCGTGCTGCGGCACCATGGCGCAGCGGAGATCATCGCGGTCGACACGGTCGAGCCGCCCCTGTCGAGGGCGCGCCTGCTCGGTGCGACCCAAACGCTCCTCGCCACCGATGCGGACGCGATTGCGCGCGTCGACGCCGATATCGTGATCGAGTCGTCCGGCAACTACCGGGGACTCGAATCGGCGGTGCGCGGTGCCACCCGTGGAGGACGCATCGTGATGGTCGGACTGCTGCCGTCTGGCGAGCAGCCGGCCCTGATCTCGCTGGCGATCGTCCGCGAGCTGGAACTCGTCGGATCGTTCCGGTTCAATGACGAGATCGACGAGGTCGTGGCCGCTCTCGCCGACGGCTCCCTCGACGTCGGCGGAATCGTGACCCAGGTCTTCCCCGTTGGTGAGGCCGCTGCGGCCTTCGAAATCGCCCGCGACCCCGCTGCATCCGGCAAGGTCTTACTCAGCTTCGAAGAACGGGACTAGAACGCCATGATCAACTCCGTCCAACATCCGCTTGTCGTCGTGATGGGAGTGTGCGGTGCGGGCAAGTCGACAGTCGGTGAACAGCTTTCGCGGGCCATCGGCGAGTCGTTCATCGACAGCGACGTGCTCCACCCCGCGGCCAATATCGCCAAAATGGCCGCAGGCCGTCCCCTCGACGACGCGGACCGGATGCCGTGGCTCTCGCTCGTCGGCGGCGCCCTTTCCGCCTCGCGAGCCGATGGCCAGGGGCTCGTCATTGCATGCTCCGCGCTCAAACGGAGCTATCGGGACGCGATTCGTGCCGAGGCGCCTGGAACGTACTTCGTGCACCTTTCTGGTACTCCTGAATTACTGGCGGCGCGCCTCCGCGACCGCGGAGGACATTTCATGCCGCCTGAGCTTTTGGAGTCCCAACTCCGTACTCTTGAGCCGCTCTGCGACACCGAGGAGGGAACCGTCGTCGACATCGCCGCAGGGGTCAGCGAAATTGTTGCCGCTGCGGTCACGTCCCTGCGGGTTCCGGCGGTGTCTCAGTAGCTGCCGACGCCTCGACCAATGAAATCAAAGACTGCCGACGTATCGGTGGATGACGGCGAGGTCCTGGTCTCCGAGGCCCGCTTCGGTCAACCGTAGGAAGGATTCCCGCACGGCGGCCAGGGTCGGGGCCACCGTGCGGGTATCTGCAGCAGCGTCTGCCGCGAAACTCAGGTCCTTGACCATGAATTTGGCCGCCCCTGTTGGCGTGTAGTCGCGCTCGACGAGCCGTCGACCCTTCGTCTCCAGAACGCGGCTGCCCGCATAGCCGCCCTGGAGAAGGTCCAACAGGGCGCCAAGGTCAAGGCCGGAGCGTTCGGCGATCACGCTCGCTTCGGCGATCGCGCTCATTGTCGCAGCGACGATGAGCTGGTTGCAGGCTTTGGCCACGGCGCCGGCTCCAAGTGGCCCCAGTCTCAATGGGGACCCACAGGCGCTGAGGACCGGCAGGACGCGTGCGACGGGTTCGACGTCGCCGCCGACCATGATCGAGAGTGTTCCTGCTTCGGCGCCTTCGGTGCCGCCGCTGACGGGGGCGTCGACAAGAACCATTCGCTCGTGCGTGCCGTGACGGAGTCGAGCGTCGACCGTGCGCAGTCCGGCACTTGAGACCGTGGCCGAGACGACCACGACAAGCTCCGTGGACGCTTCGGCGACGCCGTCTGGCCCGAAAAGAACTTCCTCCACCTGAGGCAAATCGGGAACCATGAGGATGAGGACGTCTGACTGCTCCGCGAGTTCGCGCGGCGTGCCTGCCCATGCCGCTCCGGCTGCCAGAAGCGCCGCAGAACGTTCTCGTGATCGCCCCGTGACCGTGACTTTGCGGATGTGCCTGTCCGGTCCGCTGGCGCGGAGCAGGTTCAGGGCCATGGGCAACCCCATGTTTCCCAGCCCGATCATTCCCACGGATACAGGACCTGATTCGGCGGGGGGCAACGTTGACATTTGAACAGCATACAGAACCGCATTCACCACTGTGGATGGTGATCGCCCCGTGAAAGTGGGCGACTGGTACCATCGGGGTGTGTTTCGGCTGCCGCCATGCGGCGCAGCGCGGCGCCAAGGAGGAAGCGGAATGAGCGTCATCGAGGTTGAAAAGGGTGCTCAGGCGCCGGCAGTCTTGAAGGCGGTCAGGATCCTCGATCTGCTCGCGCTCTCGCCCGGCCGCGCCCGTTCCTTGAGCGATATCGCGAGAGAGTTGGGTATAGCCAAGTCGTCGACGTCCAATCTGTGTGCGTCGCTCGAAGAGGGCGGGCTCATCCGGCGAAGCGGTGGAGGATATCTACTGGGCAGACGCGCGGTCGAGCTCGGAAGCGCTTACCTCGCGGGGTTCGACCAGATTCGGGAGTTCTACCGGATCTGCGAGGAGTCGGAGGTGCTCACCACACAACTTGTGCAGATTGCAATGTTGGACGGAGCCAGGGTCCTCTATCTGGCGGCGTACGAAGGGAGGGAGCGGTTCCCGTTGTCTGCGGGCGTCGGAGATCGCTACCCGTCGTCAGCGACCGCGGTGGGTACGGTACTCCTCGCGGAACTGCCACCGGACGAGGTTGAAGCGTTGTACGCGGACCCCAATCGACTCGTGACTTTCACTGATCGTTCAACGAAGGACCTGGAGACGTTGCAGCGGAAGTTGAAGATGACGCGTGAGCGCGGATATGCCATCGATGAGGGTGAGATCCACTTGAGCGTGGTCGGTTTGGCAGTCCTCGTCCCTTCGACGCGAAGCGGAGAACCATCGTTCGGAATCGGTGCGTCGCTGGTGCATCCGAATGATTCACCGGAGGAGCGGGCCCGCGTCCTGGCGGCTCTTCGGGTGGCGGCAGCGGAGCTGACGCGACCGACGATTGTTCCCGTCGAAAAATAATCGTTCAGAATGCCGAACCCTGTTCAGCCGGGTGTAGCATCATTCCTACGGGCACAGACGCCCGCATCGACGCCTCGACTTGGGTGAATTCCGAGTAATTCATTCGACTCAGGGGTCATCCAATGGAGGGTGAGACATCGTGAGCAGTGAGAATCAACCGGGCGGTTCCAGTGGGGCCTCGGATCCGGATTACGCGGCGAATCTTCGTCGGGCCACTTTGGCATCAAGCGTGGGCAGTGCGCTGGAATATTACGACTTCGCCCCGTACGGGCTCGCGTCGGCCCTGATTTTCAGCAAGGTATTCTTCTCCAACCTCACACCTGCCGTTGCCCTGGTCGCGAGCTTCGCCACCTTTGGGGTGGCCTTCGCCGCACGTCCACTCGGGGGGCTTTTCTTCGGCACGATCGGCGACAAGCTCGGTCGTAAATGGGTTCTACTCACGACGATCGCCATCATGGGTGGCGCATCCACTCTCGTCGGCGTCTTGCCGACCTATGAGCAGGCCGGCCTGTGGGCCCCGGCTCTCCTGGTTTTGCTCAGGCTCTTGCAGGGCTTCGGTGCTGGTGCCGAACAGGCGGGTGCGACGGTCCTTATGGCCGAATACGCACCCGTTCGCCGACGCGGCTTCTTCGCGGCCCTCCCCTTCATTGGGATTCAGGCAGGAACCTTGCTTGCCGCGGGAGTGTTCGTTTACCTCGGCACCCTCCCCACGGAGGTCCTGCTCGCGGGAGTGTGGCGCATTCCCTTCCTCGCCTCCATCCTGCTCATCGGTGTCGCCGTCTTCATCCGGATGCGCCTGCGGGAAAGCCCGACATTCATCACTCTCGAAAAGCAGGATCAGGTTGCCGAGAGTCCCCTCCGCGAGGTTTTCCGCGGCTCATTCCCCTCGGTTCTGCGTGGAATCGGCCTGCGGATGGCGGAGAACGGGGGCTCCTATATCTTCAGCACCCTAGCCGTGAGTTTCGTGGTCACAACCGTTGGAGTCGGCACGTGGATCGGCCCGCTCGCCGTCGCGGTTGGATCGTTGGTCGGGATGGTGACGGTTCCGTTCGCCGGTCACCTCTCTGATCGCTTCGGACGGGTCCCCGTCTACCGGTTCGGCGCGGCGGTCCTTCTGGTGCTTGCCTTCCCCGGCTGGTGGCTGCTGTCGCTCGGAAACCCTGTAGTCGTCATCATCGTGATCGCCGTTGCAATCGGCCTCGGAGTCAACACCATGCTCGGCGCGCAGTGCGCGCTCCTTCCTGAAATGTTCGGCAACCAACACCGGTATCTCGGTGTTGCGACGTCACGGGAATTCAGTGCCATCCTTGCCGGCGGGATCGCGCCGGTCCTCGGTGCTTTCCTCATCGGCGCCAGCGGTGGGGCCTGGTGGCCACTGGCCATCTATGTCTTCATCCTCGCCGCGATCACGTTCGCAACGACTTTCGTGACACCCGAGACCCGCGGCCGTGACCTGACGCTTCTCAACGACGCACTGTTTGACAGCGCGGTTCAGGTTGAGACACGTCCCGAACACATGGTGTCGCACAAGGAATTCCTCGCACGTGTCGGCAGCTGACGCAGCTTCTCTCCTCATTCGACCAAATCAGAAAGCACAGCATGCGGATAGCACGACTCGAAACTCCAGAAGGGCCCCGCTCTGCGGTGGCCGTGGACGATCGTTGGGACTTCATCATCGATCCTTTCGCCCGGGAAATCATCTTCACCGGGGACTCGACACCCATGGACGGTGCCGTGCTCCTTGCCCCGGTGCAACCCGGCCTCGTCGTCGGAATTGCTCATAACCTCACCAACAACAACCATGTCCTGCCCATTCAGGCCTGGCAGAAATCGGCACACACCGTCGCGGGGCCTGGCGACGAGATTCTGGCTCAGCGTGGCGTGGGAACGGTCAATGTCGAAGGAGAACTGGCCGTCGTCATCGGGCGATCGGCTACCGGGCTCACTGTTGAAAACGCCTTCGACTACGTTCTCGGATTCACGGTCGCGAACGACGTGACGAACGTCGATCAGGTACCCGTCGACGAAAAGAATTTCCAGAGCAAAAGTGGAGTCAACTACACACCGCTCGGCCCCTGGATCGAGACCGAGGTGACCGACCCCGAGAACGTGAGCACAGAGGTCGCGATCAACGGTGAGGTGCGCGCCCGGTCCGGGTCGTTCAACCTCCCGTCGAGTGTTGCCGCGACACTCGCGTACGTGACGCGCTGGCTCACCCTGGAACCCGGGGATGTGATCATGACCGGTGCTCCGAACACCTTTGTCGCCGTTCATCCCGGTGATCGCGTCGACATCACTCTCGAGGGGATCGGAACGCTCAGCAGTACCGTCGGCTGATCGTCAACCGGGAAGTCCCAGAGCCCGGGTGCTCGCCCTGCAGGCTGCAGGGCAAGCACCCGGGCTCCGGCATGTCACCCACCGAGGGCCTTGACCCGCACTGAACAAGTGTTTAGCATGTTGAACATGCGTACAGCTCGTCCCTCTCCACCGGAGGACCTCACGGCGCGGGCCCTGATCAGGGATGCCGCGATCGTGCACTTCGCGCGCGACGGCTTCCGTAAGACGAGCCTGCGGGCGATCGCCACCACGGCGGGAGTGAGCGCGAGCCTCGTCGTGCACCACTTCGGCAGCAAGGAACGCCTCCGCGCCGAGTGCGACGAATTCGTGATCGGGAATATGCTCGCCACCGCCCACGACAAGGCGAGCCCGGCCGGGCTCCAGGCCGTGATCCAGAGCTACCTCGCGAACCCTGCGGAATACGAAGTCGACGTCGCCTACCTGTCGCGGGCCATCAGCGAGGAGACGGCGGCCGGCCAGAATTTCGTGGACACCATCGTCGACGAGACCGAGGCGATCATCCGGGCCGGCATCGCCGACGGAAGCATGAACCCCTCGTCCGACCCGCGTGCCGAGGCCGTGCTCATCACGATGACGAGCCTCGCGATGATGACGATGACGTCTCACCTCGCCAGGGCACTCGGCTTCGAGGGCCGGGGACTCGGGCAGGAGACGATGCGGCGGCTGGCGCTGCCGTCGGTCGAGCTCTACACCCATGGGCTCTACACCGACGAGACCGTGCTGAACATCACCCGGAACGCGCTCGCGGCTACTCCGGAGCCCGCTTCGGTTCCCGGAGCAGAGCCTATGCCTGCCTGGGAATACTCCAGACGAGAGGACACGCGATGAGTCACGTCGAAACAGTGAACCGACCGAACCCCGGCGCCTCCTCGCCGTCGACGGATGCCGCGATCGAGGCGGTCGAGGTCACCAAGCACTTCGGCAGCACCCAGGCCCTCCGCGGCGTCACGTTCACGGTGCCGCGAGGCAGCGTCTTCGGCGTGATCGGCCCCAACGGCGCGGGCAAGACCACGACGATGCGCGCCCTGCTCGACATCATCCGGCCGAGCTCCGGGTACGCGACCGTGCTCGGCACCGACTCCCGGAACGCCGGTCCGGAACTCCGCCGCCGGATCGGCTTCCTGCCGGGCGAGCTGATCCTCGAGGGCCGCATCACCGGCCACCGGCTGCTGCAGCACTACGCCGACATCTCGGGTCCCGTGCGCACCGGCCACATCGAGGAACTCGCCGAGCGTTTCCACCTCGACCTCGGCCAGCCCGTGCGCAAGCTCTCCCGCGGCAACAAGCAGAAGCTCGGCATCGTGCAGGCGTTCATGCACGAGCCGGAACTCCTGGTGCTCGACGAGCCCACGAGCGGCCTCGACCCGCTCATGCAGCAGGAATTCCTGCTGCTGGTGAAAGAGGCCCGCGACGCGGGGCAGACCGTCTTCCTGTCCTCGCATGTGATCAGCGAGATCCAGCAGGCCGCAGACGAGGTCGCGATCCTCCGGGACGGGCGCATCGTCACCGTCGCGAGCGTCGAGGCCCTGCGCCAGACCGCCGTGCGGCACCTGCGGATGACCGCCACCGGCATCCGCCCCGCCGAACTCACCGAACGGCTCGGCCGGCTCGAGGGCATGGCCGGGCTCGTCTGCACGACCGTTGCCCCGCCTGCCGGCGAAACGGGCACCGCCGGCACGGCCGTCGCGACCGAGGCGATCGCGACCCTCGAGGGTGCGATCGCGCCGTTCATCCAGGCGATCGCGACGCTCGCACTGACCGACCTCGTGCTCGAAGAACCCGACCTCGAGGAATCCGTGCTCAAGCTCTACACCGCACCCCCCGAGGTCACCGCCGGATACCGCGCCACCGGTCACGCCCGGGGCCGACGCGCTCGCGCACGGAAGGAATCGAAATGACCGCCGCCACGGCAACGGATGTCCACCGCACGCCCCTGCCCCTCTTCGGCAAGTCCCTCTCCGACGGCTGGCGCGCGGTCCTCGGCTGGTGCCTCGGCATCGCGGCCGCGAGCATGCTCTACCTGCCGCTCTACCCGAGCATGGCGAGCACCTCCGAGATGCAGAAGCTCATCGACTCGCTCCCGAAGGCCCTGATCCGCACCCTCAACTACGACCAGATCAGCACGGGGGCCGGCTACACCCAGGCCACCCTTTTCGGCCTGATGGGGTTCCTGCTGATCAGCATCGCGACGATCGGTTGGGGCGCGGCCATGCTCGGCGGCGACGAGGAGTCCGGGCAGCTCGAGCTGACCCTCGCCCATGGCGTCACCCGGGTGCAGGTCGTCGTGGAGCGCTTCGCGGCGCTCGTGCTCAAGGTCGCGATGATCGCCGCGGTGATGTTCGTGCTGGTCGCCGTGCTGAACGGCCCGAGCCAGCTCGGCATCGACCTGGGCTATCTGGCGCAGACGTGCCTGTTGTTCGCCGGTCTCGTGCTGCTCTCCGGCACTGTCGCGATGCTCTGCGGCGCTCTCACCGGCCGCAGGGTCTGGGGCATCGGCGGTGGCGCCTTCGTCGCGGTCGTCGGCTACGTGTTCAACGCGCTCGGCAACCAGAGCGCCGACCTCGAATGGCTGCACGGGCTCTCGCCGTACTACTGGGCCTTCGGCAACTTCCCGCTGACGAACGGTGGCCAGCCCATCGCGCTCCTCGCCTTCTACGGCGGCTCCCTGCTCGTCACCGCGGCGACCGCGCTCGTTCTCCGTCGGCGCGACATCGGCGTCTGACCGGCGCCGGGCGGGGTAGCGTGAAGGCTTCCGCACGTTCAGCAAAGGAGCGCTCATGAAGGTCGTCGTCACCGGTGCCAACGGAAAAGTCGGCCGGGCCGCCGTCGAAGCCCTGCTCAATGCAGGTCACGACGTGACCGGGGTCGACCTCGCCCGCCCGGTCTTCGAACGGGCCGTGGAGGGCGCAGCGCGTTACCAGATGGCCGACCTGACGGATGCCGGTGAGGCCTTCGCCGTGATCCGAGGCGCCGACGCGGTCGTGCACACCGCCGCGATCCCCGACCCGACCGCGAACCCTGCCCACGTGGTGTTCCGCACCAACGTGATGGCGACCTTCAACGTGCTCGAGGCCGCCGTGCGATTCGGCGTGCCGCGTTTCGTCAACATCTCGAGCGAGACCGTGCCGGGATTCCTGTTCGCCGAGCGCGGCTTCCTGCCTGAGTACGCGCCCGTCGACGAGGACCACCCGGCGCACCCGCAGGACCCGTACGCGCTCACCAAACTCTTCGGGGAGCAGCTGATGGACGCCGCCGTCGCACGTTCGGACATCCGCTGCATCTCCCTGCGGCCCAGCTGGGTGCAGAACGAGGACAACTACGAGCAGAACCTCGGGCCTCTCGTGCGCGACGCTGAGCTGGCAAGCGGAAACCTCTGGAGCTACACAGACGCCTACGACCTCGCGGACGCGATCGTGCTCGCCGCCGAATCGGAGCTGCCCGGCCACGAGGTGTTCTATATCGCCGCGCCGGACACTGCCGGCGGTCGCGACTTCGCCGCGATGCTGCACGCGCACTATGGGGACACGATCCCGCTGCGGCCCCTCTCCCGCCCGGATGCCTCCGGCATCTCGAGCGCCAAGGCGCAGCGCCTGCTCGGCTGGGCTCCGAAGCGGTCCTGGCGGGACTACCTCGCCGCCGACGGCACGGCGCTGGTGCGCTCGTGACCCGCGTTCGTAACACGGAAGAGTTAGGCTGACGCCATTCCAGTATCCGGTACACCCGTTCCCGTCCATCCCTCCGCCGAGCCGGAAATCGAGCCGACGGGCATCCCCCGTGGCTCCGGTTCCGGTGCCGTCGTGCTCGGCGCGCACTCCTATCCCGCAGGCCTCGTCGACCGCGTGCGAGAGGCGACGGATGCCGCGGCGGCGGCCTGCCTGCCGTGGCTCGGCCGGGGCGACAAGATCGCCATCGACGCCGCTGCGGTGGCCGCGATGCGGGCCGTGCTCGCGGACGCACCGTTCCACGGCACCGTCGTCATCGGTGAGGGTGAGAAGGACAAGGCCCCCATGCTGGCCAACGGTGAGGCGCTCGGCCACGGCGGCGCGCCGCTCTGCGACGTCGCCGTCGACCCGCTCGACGGCACCCGCCTCGCGGCCGCCGGCCTCCCCGGCTCGATCTGCGTGATCGCCCTCGCCCCGCGGGGCACGATGTTCGATCCCGTCGACGTCTTCTACATGGACAAGCTCATCTGCGGGGCGGCCGGACACGGGGTCGTCGACATCCGCCGACCGATCGCGGAGAACCTCGCCCGGCTCGCCGCCGTCACCGGCGTGGCCGTGGCCGACCTCGTCGTCGTCGTGCTCGACAAGCCCCGCCACGGGTCGCTCATCGCCGAGATCCGGGCCACCGGCGCCGAGCTCCGTCTTGTCGGCGAGGGCGACATCGTCGCGGCCGTCGCGGCAGCAACCTCGGGGACCGACGTCGACGTCGTCGTCGGCATCGGCGGAACCCCGGAGGGCATCATCGCGGCCTGCGCCGTTCGGGCGCTCGGCGGCTTCATGCAGGGGCGCCTCGCACCGCAGACGCCCGAGCAGCGCACGGCCGCCCTGAAGGCCGGGCACGACCTCGACCGGGTCCTCGAGCTCGACGACCTCGTCGCGAGCGAGGCGGTCCTGTTCGTCTCGAGCGCCGTCGGCTGACGGTGAACCGCCCTCCTGCCGACGCTGCGCTCGCAGCGAGGCCGCGCTTCCGATGAGAGTGCGCTCCCATTGACACCGTCACCTCCCGACGACATACTCACCGGTAGGTGCTGGAGCGACCGCGACGGGGAGGTCTCGGCTATGCGCGACGATCTTGTCGGAACCTGGGTGCACTCGCACGAAGAAAGCCACGACGGCGTGCAGGTCTACCGGCCTGACGACTACCCGTTCCCGCCGTCCCGCGGACGGTCCTCGTTCAGCCTCCGTGCCGATGGCACCGCCGTCTCCGGCCAGCCTGGCCCGGACGATCGCGGTGTGCTCGCCCCGGGCGCCTGGCATCTCGAGGGCACCGTCCTGTCACTGAGCAGTCCAGAGGGGACCGCTCGCTACGAAGTGCTGGCCGCGGACACGAAGCACCTGGAGCTGCGACCGGCCTGACTTCCGATGTAAAGGAGGCCACTGATGGCCGTCAAGGAACAAGAGCCACCCGCCCCAGAAGACGTACTGCCGACCCGTCGCAGCTGTGCCACGAGCGAGGTCAATGAGCGTCTGATCCGCACGGTCGACGGCTACGCCGAAGCCAGGGCCGAGATCGAGAATCGCACATACCGCGTTCTCAGCGCGGGAGTCGCACTCCGCACCGGCTGCACCCAGATTCCCGTCGTCGTGCACGTCGTCTACCGGAACGCGGCCGAGAACGTCTCGGCCGCCCAGATCGACAGCCAGATCGCCGTGCTGAACGCCGACTTCCGGGCGGCCAACGCCGACCGGTCGACGACGCCGACGGTCTTCCAGCCCCTCATCGGCGATGCCAGGGTCACGTTCAAGCTCGCGAGCACCGACCCGGCGGGTAACCCGACGGACGGCATCACCCGCACCTCGACGACGACGACGCCGTTCAAGTCCAATACCGACAACGTGAAGTCCGCGGCGACCGGCGGAGCGGACCCGTGGCCGTCCGACAAGTACCTCAACCTCTGGGTCTGCGGTAACCTCCAAAGCGGTTCGGGCCAGGCGCTCCTCGGTTACGCCCAGTTCCCGGGAGGCCCGGCGGCCACCGACGGTGTCGTGATCGTTCACACCGGATTCGGCACGACGGGGACAGCGGCCGCACCGTTCAACCTGGGCCGGTCCGCCACCCACGAGATCGGGCACTGGCTCAATCTCCGGCACATCTGGGGCGACGACGGCAACGGATGCTCCGGCAGCGACTTCGTGGCCGACACCCCCAACCAGGCCGGGCCGAACTTCGGTGCGCCCACGTTCCCGCATCCGTCGTGCTCGAACGGGCCGAACGGCGACCTGTTCATGAACTACATGGACTACGTCGACGACAACACGATGTACATGTTCACCAATGGCCAGGTCGACCGGATGCAGGCGGCCCTGGACGGACCGCGCTCGAGCATCGGGGTCACCGGGCCCTGCATCGGCAAGTCGGGCAAGGAACTGTCCAAGGACTTCCCGAAGGACCGGCCGAAGGACTTCATCAAGGAAGATCCGAAGGACCTGATCAAGGACAGCCCGAAGGACTTCGTGAAGGACCGGCCGAAGGACCTGATCAAAGACAACCCGAAGGACCTGATCAAGGACAACCCGAAGGACTTTGTGAAGGACCGGCCGAAGGACCTCGTCAAGGACCAGCCGAAGGACTTCGCGAAGGACCCGATCAAGGAGCAGATCAAGGACAACGGCAAGGACATCATCAAGGATCAACCCAAGGACGGGAACAAGGACCGGCCGAAGGACCTCGTCAAGGACCGCCCCAAGGACCTGGGGAAGGATTTCGTGGATGACATTCCCAAGCAGCTCCGTGACCCGGTCAAGCAACTCGGTGGCGAGGTCGGACCGATCGACCCCGGGCCACTCACCGGCCCGCTCACGGGAGCAGGCGGCATCGGCGATCCCGGTGGGGTGTTCGGCGGAGGGGCGACCCCCTTCGTGATCGGCACAGGCAAGGACGGTGCCGCTGCGGCGGAACCCGACCAAGGTGCCGACGGGGGTCCGCTCCTGGGCATCGCCCAGCAGCTCGGCGGGCTGTTGGCCGACTACGCGAACGCGGCGGCCACCGGTCAGCTCACCGGTGCAGAGGTCGCGCGCTGGCAGCAGCTCGCGAGCGTCTACGCCCAGGTGATCGCCCTGCTGGGCTGAGGTGCAGGTAACTGAGTTGGAGACAGCAGGAATGAGAGCGGCCTCGACCGCCACGGGAACACCGGACGCCGGTGGTCCCGTGGCGGAGAGGCGCGCCCCGTGATCCTCATCGTCAGTTTCCCGGACAACGCCCACGTCGAGCGGGTACGCGAGCACCTTGCCCGCCCGGCCACCGTGTTCGACATCGCCGACTTCCCGCATCGAACCCGGCTGAACGTGCGCTTCGGACCCGGGGCAGACGCGATGTCGTTCACCCCGGCGGGACAGCCCGAGATCCGCCTCGCCGACATCGGGGCCGTCTGGTACCGGCGGGTGCGCCCGATCGGCCTGGACCCGGCCCTCACGGATGCGACCAACCGGCTCTTCGCCTGGTCGGAGAGCACCGAGGCCCTCACCGGGCTCTGGCATGCCCTGGAGTGCTTCTGGATGAATCCGCCGGCCGCCGACGAGGCCGGGCAACGCAAGATCCGCCAGCTGCAGCTCGCCCGCCAGGTCGGGCTCGCCATCCCGGACACCCTCATCACTAACGACCCGGACCAGGCAGCCGCCTTCATCGACGCCCGGCCACCCGAGGGGGTGATCCGGAAGGCCTTCCGGAACATCGCCGAGGCGCCCCGGTCGACGGCCACGGTCACCGCCGCGGACCGCGGCCACATCGATGACGTGCGCTACGCGCCCGTCACATTCCAGGCGTTCGTGCCCGCCGACCTCGACCTGCGCGTGATCGTCGTGGAAGACGAGATCTTCGCGGCCGCGATCCGCTCAGAGCCCGAGTACCGCACCGACTATCGCCTCGGCATCGGGTCGGCCGAGTTCAGCCCGTACCGGCTTCCCGACGACGTCGCCTCCGCCCTGCTCGCCCTCCACGCCCGGCTCGGCCTCGCCTATGGGGCCTCGGACTTCCGCGTCACACCGGACGGCGAGCACGTCTTCCTCGAGGTCAATCCCGGCGGAGAATACCTGTTCGCGAGCGACCGCACCGGCCAGCCCGTGCCGCAGGCCATCGCCGCGAGTCTCGACCGGCACGACCGGCAGCACACCGGGTGACCCCGACCCGGTGCGACTCGGGCCCGTGACTCAGGCTCCCTCGGCGCCGCCGTAGCGCTCGGTCCGGATCCGGGCGGGATCCCGGCCGGCCCGCACGAGGGCGTCCGCCACGAACTCGACGAAGGGGGTCGCACCGCACACGAACGTCAGCGCGCTGCTGCCGAGGGTCTGCACGCTCGCCGCGAGGCGGGTGACGTCGAGGCGGCCGGGTGAGTGCGGCCATCCGCTCGGGGCACGCCGGGTGTACACCCAGTCGAGGTGGAACCGCGGGGAGACCCGGGCGAGTTCCTCGAGTTCAGCGCGGTAGTACGCCATCTCGGGTGAGCGCACCGAGTAGAGCAGGCGGAACGGCGTCGGGTTGGTGCTCGCCTCGTGGGCGCGGATCATGGCCATCAGCGGAACGACGCCGGAACCGCCGGCGATGAGCTGAACCGGTGCGGGCTCTTCGTCGCGCCAGACGAACCAGCCGCCGATCGGTCCGCGGATCTCGAGCCGGTCGCCGACATCGAGGCCGCGCACGAGATACGGCGACACCTCACCGTCGGCGAGTTCCTCCACGGTGATCTCGAGGACCCCGCCCGGTGCGGCCGACGCGAGCGAGTAGGAGCGCACGGCGGTGTAGCCGTCCGGCGCGGTCAGGCGCACGTCGATGTGCTGGCCAGCGACGAGCCCGGGCAGCTGCGGCCCGGCATCCGACGCGGGCGGCCGCATCCGGATCGTGCGCGCCGTCGGGGTCTCGGCACGGGCCTCGACCACCAGGACGTCGTGCCAGTCCGAGGCGTTCCACGTGGAACGGGCGGCGCTCGCCGGGACGTCGCTCACCAGTACCGTTCTTCACGCCAGGGGTCACCGTGCATGTGGTACCCGTTCTGCTCCCAGAATCCGGGATCGTTGCGGGTCGACAGCTCGATGCTACGCACCCACTTCGCGCTCTTCCAGAAATAGAGCGCGGGCACGAGCAGCCGGGCAGGGCCGCCGTGCTCCGGAGCGAGCGGGGCGCCGTCGAACTGGTGCGCGACCCAGGCCTTGCCGCCGCGCAACTCGTCGAGCGGCACGTTGGTCGTGTACCCGCCGTAACTGCGCGCCATCGCGAACCCGGCCCCGGTGTCGACACCCTCGAGCAGCGTGTCGAGGGAGACGCCGCGCCAGCCGGTGCCGAACTTCGACCAGCTCGTCACACAGTGGATGTCGACGGTCACGTCCTCCTGGGGCAGCGCCTGGAACTCGTCCCAGGTCCAGGTCGTCATCAACCCGGACTCGCTCGTGATGCTGAAGCGCCACTCCTCGGCGGACACCCGTGGGGTGGGTCCGATCGAGAGCACCGGGAAGTCCGTGACGAGGTGCTGGCCCGGCGGCAGGCCGGGTACGGGTTCGCGGCGACGGCCCATGAAACCGGGCGAAAAGAGACCCATGGCGACTCCTCCAGAGATGCGATTGCCGGATTCGCACAGCCTAGCGGCGCGATTGTCAGGACGCACCTGCCGGATTACCCTGTGCACATGTGCGGACGCTTCGCGATGGACAAGGACACCGACGATCTGATCCAGGAGTTCGTCGCGACCGGCGGTGATTTCCGGGACTGGCGGCCCTCGTACAACATCGCGCCGACCGACCGGGTTCCCGTGGTGCGCGAGTGGGAACACGACGGCACGGTCACCCGCGAGGTGGACGCGGCGTCCTGGGGGCTCACGCCGGCCTGGTCGAACGGCGGCAAGCGCCCCGCGCCGATCAACGCCCGCCTCGAGACCGTAGCCACCAACGGCATGTTCCGCACGGCCTTCGATTCCCGACGGTGCATCGTCCCGATGACGGGCTACTACGAGTGGGAGGACCTCCCGGACGGCAAGCAGCCGCACTTCATCCACGGCGATGGGCTCCTCGCCGCGGCCGGGCTCTACGCGGCGCGCAAGGAGAGCGACGATTCGTGGTCCCACAGCATGACGATCATCACGAGGGAGGCCCGCGACGCGTCCGGCGAGATCCACGACCGGATGCCCGCATTCCTCGAACGGAATGTGTGGGACGAATGGCTCAGGCCGGGAAAGCTCACCGACCCGAATCACCTGCTCGACCTCCTCGACCGGACCTCCATCGCCGTTGCGGCCCACATCGAGAGCTACCCGGTGTCCCGGCGGGTGAACAGCGTGCGGGTGCCCGACGCCGAACGACAGGACCCGGCGCTCATCCGGCCGCTGTCCTGAGGCGCACAATGGAAGGGCGGCCCTCGAATCGTGCCGCAGCTGGAGATATTCCGTGCCCGTCCCGTCCGCCCAACCGGCAGCATCCGTTCTGCATACCCCGCTTGCCCCGAGCCGCACACTGCTCCAGCGAGCGACCCGCGTCATCGTGATCGCCGGTGCAGGGATGAGCGCCGACATCGGAACGCCCGTCTACTGGACCGGGGACAACGCGGCATACGGCGACACCGTCTCGCACTACGGCCACACCAACCTCGAGCACTCCTGCGCGCCGCTCTGGCTCGAGGAACCAGACCAGCAGGCAGCATTCTTCCGCGAGACCTGGCGGGACATGCGCGAATCGGAGAAGCCCGCCCGGCCCGCCGACCCGTACTTCGTGCTCCAGGACTGGCTAGATGCCGCGGCGAAGGACTTCTTCGTGCTCACCTCCAACGTCGACACCGCGTTCGCCGACCACGGTTTCCCGGCCGAGAAGCTCCTCGAGATCCACGGCGCCTACGATCGCTCCCAGTGCCTGGCCGAACCGGAGGCGCACGGCGTCTTCCCGACCGTCGACCCGGGGCTCGCCACCACCTTCTGTCTCGCCTGCGGGAGCCTGGCCCGGCCGAACGTGCTCTTCTTCGACGACTACTGGTTCAACAACGCGGCGAACGAACTCCAGGAGGACGATTTCCTCGACTACCAGCAACACCTCGCCGCAGAGGACCCCGGCAGCACGGTCATCCTCGAGATCGGGGTCGGCCTCACCGTGATGAACCTGCGCAACCTGACCTGGGACCTGCACTCCCGTTACGACCTCCCGATCGTGCGGATCAACCCGTTCCACGTCGGCCGCGGCGATGACGTGTCCGCGGGGAACGCTCCGATCTACGAGCACCAGCTCACGGCGCTCGTCGGCCTCCGCGCCCTCCTCGGCTAACGGGCTCGCACGCTACGGCCCGGCGGGTTGGTCCGCCGAGCGAGGCACGGGGCTCAGAAATCCTGTCGCATGTCGGGCTTGTCCGGTGGACCGGTCGGCGGAGTCAGCACCTCCACGTTGTTCTTCCGGAAGGCCTTGGCCAGATCCGGCGGCGGGGGCTGGTCGGTGACGAAGTAGTCCGCCCGGCCCAGCTCGGCGACCTGGGCGAAAAGCTGGCGCCCGAACTTCGTTGAGTCGGCAAGGATCGCGACGCGCGAAGCCCGGGCGACCATCTCGCTCATCATGACCGCCTCGGCCAGATTGCTGGTCGAATATCCGCCATCGGCCGAGACAGCCCCCACCGAAATCAGGGCCAGGTCGCAGCGCACGTCGAGGTCATTCCCGCTGCCGGCGAATTGAAACCCGACGGGTCCGATGGTCGACTGGCCGCTGAGTCGTACGGCGCCGCCGAAGACATAGAGGTCACGACAGACATCCGGTGGCATCTCTATCGGAATGCGGAGGTTGTTGGTGGCCACCGTCAGGTTGCGGTGCTTGTCCAGGTGGCGCACCGCTGCCAGCGTCGTTGTGCCGGCGTTGATCATGACGACGGAGCCGTCCTGAACGAGGCCGGCCGCCAGGGCGCCGATCTTGTCCTTCGCGGATGTCTGGAGGCGCAACCGGAGGTCCAGTTTCTTCTCCGTGGTTTCCATGACCGATTGGCTGACTGCTCCGCCGTGGGTCCGGACCAGGACCCCGTCGGCATCGAGCTGGTCGAGGTCCCTTCGGATGGTGTCAGCCGAGACTCCGAAGTGCTCCGCGAGAGCCCCGACCGTGACCTGACCTGCTTCTGACACGTACAGGGCGAGATCGGCCTTGCGTCCCGCGGGCAGGCGGGCGGCCTGATCGGGCCGGGTCGAGCGCGGGGCCGGGGAAGGGGACATGCCTGATATTAGCATTTTCTTGCAGTTTCATTCAGTGTTTTGTTGTTTTTATCAGGTCAATTCGTGACATACACGCACAACTTCGCATACATGCTTGGCTCGCGATTGTTCGTTTTGACCCGTAGATACCGAGAAGTACGCGCATTTGCAGTCATAAAATGTTGTCTTTGCATGCTTGACGATCACCAATTCGCTCCGCTACTATCATGCAACAAGGCGCAGAAATGCGCATACAACAGCAGAACACAGCAAAACTTGGAATGGAGAACCATGAATAGCAAAGGCGCTATGTTCCGGAGGGCTGTCGTCCCTCTTGTCGTCGCGGGAATGGCCGTCACCCTCATCACCGGGTGCAGCACCAGTAGTTCGGTCACCGCGACTGCGGATCCGAACGAGAAGGTCACGCTCGAGTTTTCCCAGTGGTGGGAGCCGGAACTGCCCGCGGGGGCACTGCGCACCCTGATGGACGAATTCCAGACGGAGAACCCGAACATTACCGTCAAGCTGCTCAGCGCGCCGTACGCGGCGACCAAGGACCAGACGGTTGCCGGCGCAGCCTCGGGAGTTATGTCCGACGTTGTAGGACTGGACGGGGCCTGGGTGAGTGACTTCGCCAAGCAGGGCGCGCTCGCCGACCTCTCCCAGCTCATGAAGGATGCCGGGTACGACGAGAGCCAGCTGGCCAGTCAGGTCAAGATCAAGGACTCGACCTTCATGATCCCGGTGCTCAACTTCGTCTATCCCATGTTCACCAACGACGACCTGCTGGCCAAGGCCGGCGTCACGGCACCGCCCACCAACCGTACCGAGTTCACTGCGGCAGCTGAAGCTGTCACCAAGACCGGGGACGCCAAGGGCTGGGTCCTCCCGCTTTCGCTCCAGGCGCCGAACGGAATCCAGAATGACGTCATGTCCTGGGCGTGGGCATCGGGTGGCAGCATGCTCAAGAACGGAGCCCCCGACCTCACGAACACCGCTGTGAAGAGCGCGACCAGCTACGTGAAGGACCTGTGGGACAAAGGCGTCATCGCCCCCGGGTCCCTCACCATGACGGAACAGGACAAGGTGGAGGAATTCACCAACGGCCGGGTCGGCATGATGATCGACTCCCTGTCGCACGTCACGAGCATCCGCGAGAAGAACCCGAACCTCAAGTTCAGCATTTCCGCCATTCCCGCGGAAGACGGTTTCACTGGCAAGCGCGGTATCCCCTACGCATCGTGGGGCATCGGCGTCTCCGACACCGGAAAGCACAAGGCGGAGGCCTGGAAGCTCGTGCAGTTCCTGATGAGCGAGAAGACCAACTCCACGCTGTCGACGCTTGCACACGCCTTCCCCGGGAACACGACGTCCACACCGGACTTCACCGGAACCGACCCGCTTTTCAAAACGGCATTCGATATCTACAAGAGCGGCACACCCGTCAACGAGTTCGTCGGCCTCCCTGTCGCCGAACAGCTGATGCGTGACTTCGACGAGCAGTTCCAGGGTGCGCTGACCGGAACCCAGTCCGTCGACGACATGCTGACCAAGGCCCAGGGGGCCTGGACAGCGAAGTTCTAACCGGACGGAGACATTCAGCCTCGCGTGGCCGCGTCAGGACTCGTGCCTGACGCGGCCACCCAAACTCAAGGAGGGATCACGTCTTGAGAACCACACGCACAACAGGTGCTGAGCGGACTACCGCGGCAAAGTCGCTGACCGGCAAGCTCACGCCCTACGGATTCATCTCCCCGACGGCGGCCCTGCTTTTCATCCTCATGTTCGTCCCGATCGCCATGGTCATGGGCTACTCGGTCATGGACAACGTCATCACCAACAAGCATCCGGAATTCGTCGGGCTGGACAACTACGTCAAGGTCCTCACCAACGGCGTCTTGCCCACTGCCGTGCTCAATACGGCGATCTTCACCATCGTCAGCGTGATTGCGCACCTCGTGCTCGGCCTGCTGTTCGCGATGATGCTGAATACAAAACTGCTCAGCAATCTCACCACCGGGCTTTTCCGAGTGATCTACGTACTGCCGTGGCTGTTCACCGTCGCCATCATCGCCATCCTCTGGCGGCTGCTGCTCAACCCGAACGGCGTCATCAACTACGTTCTGGTCAGCCTCGGGATCACTCCCACCGGCATCGAGTGGCTGTCGACGCCGGGGACGGCCCTGATGGCCGTCACCTTCATCAACATCTGGGCCGGGTATCCGTTCTACATGATCAGCCTCCTGGCCGGCCTGCAGGGGATTCCGACGGACCTCTATGAAGCAGCCAAGGTGGACGGGGCTTCTGCCCTCCAGCAGTTCTGGCACATGACCCTGCCTCAACTCAAGCCCATCATCATCAGCATGTCCCTGCTCGACGTCATCTGGACGTCGCAGCAGTTCGCCCTGATCTGGATGACCACCGGCGGTGGGCCCATCAACGCAACCGAGATGCTGAGCACGTTCACGTACAAGCTGGCCTTCAGCAACTACGAGTTCTCCCAGGCGTCCGCGAGTGCCGTCCTGCTCCTGGTCGTGTCGACGGTCCTCGCATACGTCTATGCCCGATACCAGAAAGCGCGGGAGTGAAATGGTTGCGACCAAACGACGGATTCACCTGGCGAAGAAGACCGGACTGTTCATCGGACTACTGATCGGCGCCGTCTTCGCCGGCTTCCCGGTGTTGTGGATGGCTTCGAGCTCGTTCAAGTCGAATACGGAGATCTTCGCCTCGCCGCCGAAACTGATCACGGACAACTTCTCCTGGGATGCGTACACGTCGATCCTGACTGACCCCACCAAGGTGCGGTTCTTCATCAACAGCTATGTGGTGTCGCTGTCCGTGACGGTGCTCACGCTTCTCATCGCCATTCTCGCGGCGTACGCATTCAGCCGGTTCGAGTTCCGATTCAAGAAACCCCTGAACATGATCATCGTGAGTGTGCAGGGCGTGCCGCCCATCACGCTGCTCATTCCGTACTTCGGGTTGATGGTGACCCTCGGCCTGTACAACACCTACCTGGGCCTGATCCTCACCTACATGGTGTTCACCCTGCCGTACGCGATCATCATGATGACCGGCTACTTCAACACCCTGCCCAAGGAACTGGATGAGGCGGCCCGGGTCGACGGGGCGAGTGCGATGGGAGCGCTGTGGCGCATCCTCGTGCCGATCTCCATCCCGGGAATCGTCTCGGTCGGCATCTACACCTTCATGATCTCGTGGAACGAGTTCCTCTTCGCGCTGACCCTGACTCGCACCCAGGACATGCGCACCGTGCCCATCGGCATCCAGTTGCTCATGGGACAGAACTCGTACGAGTGGAACCAGATGATGGCGATGAGCATCCTCGGATGCATCCCGGTCCTCCTCCTCTTCCTTTTCTTCCAGCGCTTCTTCATCGGCGGCATGACCGCAGGGGCGGTCAAGAACTAGCCGCGTCTGTCTTTTCCCTCTCGTTTCAACCCAACCAAGGAGAATTCCCGCATGTTAATTAATGGCATCGACCTTCTGGCCGTCGCGAACGCGAACGACTTCGCGGTCCCGGCGTTCAACGTCAGCGACTACGCGATGATGAACGGCCTCTTCGAGATCAGCGAGGAGAAGAATTCCCCGCTGATCATCGCGATCCACCCGGACGAACTGAGCCACATCGGCGTCGACATGCTTCCCGCGATCATTGCGCGCGCTCACCGCTCGCCCGTGCCTGTCACCATCCACCTGGACCACGGGGCGACCTACGAGCAAGTGCTCGTGGCCATCCAGAGCGGTTTCACCTCCGTCATGATCGACGGATCCCTGCTCCCGTTCGCCGACAACGTGGCGATCACCAAGCGGGTCGTCGATGCGGCGCATGCCGTGGGAATCTCCGTTGAGGGTGAGCTCGGCACGATCGGCAAGACGGACAGCGAAGCCGAAGACGGCACGGTGAACATCATCTTCACCGATCCCGACGACGCGGTGAAGTTCATCGCATCCACCGGCGTGGACAGCCTCGCCATTGCCATCGGCACGAGCCACGGCATCTATCCCGCAGGCATGAAGCCAGAGCTCAGGCTCGACTTGCTCCGTGAGATCACCGGAAAGGTCGGCATCCCCCTGGTCCTTCACGGCGGATCCAACAACCCGGACCAGGAAATCGGCGAGGCCGTGCGGCTGGGCATCAATAAGATCAATATCTCGAGCGACATCAAGTCGTCGTACCACTCCAAGATGCGCGAGGTCCTGGCCGACCCGGGTGTCCGGGAGCCGAACACGATCCAGCCGCCCTGCGTCGCCGCCATGAAGATCACCGCGGCGCAGAAGATCGACCTGTTCAATGCGGCCGGAAAAGCAGCACTCTACTAATCGAATGGCACACATCTCCATGCGCGAAAAACTGGTGTTGGGGCTCGGCGGAACCGTCGACTACGAGATCGTCTGGGACTCCCGGGTGATCGAGCACCTCATCCGCGAGTACTCCATTCGCGCGTCGGAGCTGGATGCCTCGATCCCCGTCATGAGCGAGCGGGACCTGGTCGTCACGTTGCTCGCCTTCCTCGAGGGCGGTGCCGGAGGAGAGCGATTCGTCGCCTCCTCCGACATCGTGGAGACGTTCGCCGCCCGGTTCGATCGAAGGATCACCCTGGGCGGCACGTGCGTGCGCGCCGCGATGGCGATGCAGGCGCTCGGCATCGAGAGCACGGTGCACTTGGTCAGCATCGACGATCACGTTCGCAGGCTGCTCCCCGCGGGATGCGCCTACCTCTGCAGCGCAGACCACGACACGACCGATCCGCATCTCATCGTGCAGTTCAACGCGGGTGCGCGCGTCCAGGCCGGCGACATCGACCTGCGTGCGCCGCACCCGAATCGGGTCATCTACGCCAATGATCCACCGAACGAACAGCTGCTGTTGAGCAACGCTCTCGGAGAAGTGCTCCGAGAGGCCGAGGTGTTCCTGATCTCCGGGTTCAACGTCATCCAGGACACGGACCTGCTCCAGGAACGGTTGCTGGACATCCTGCGGCACATGCAGCAGTTGCCGATCACTGCCGTCGTCTATTACGAGGACGCCGGATTCCATATCCCGGCGATGAGCCGGCACGTGCGCGACGCGCTCATCGGGGTGATCGATGTGTACAGCATGAACGAGGACGAAATGCAGGCCTACCTGGGACGTCCCGTCGACCTCCTGGCTGTCGACGAGGTGGCCGAGGCGCTCTGGGAGCTGCAGGGGCTGATCCCCGCAGCGACCCTGGTCGTGCACACGAAGTACTGGTCACTCGCCCTGGGTGAGTTCGCCGCATCCTATGGCGCGAGCCTCCAGGGGGGCATCACGATGGCGAGCACGCGATATTGCTATGGGGACGATTTCACCGAGCAGGACTACCGGGAAGTCGACAACCGGATGCCCAGCGTGCCCGGCACTCGGTTCGCCTCCGATCTCGAAGACCGGATGGGGCACACCGTCCGGTGCCTGCCCGCGTTCGCGCTCACTGTTGCCTCGCCCACCACCATCGGACTGGGCGACTCGTTCGTCGGCGGGTTCATCGCCGCCCTGGCGCGGCGCTAGCAGGGCGGAGAGCGGTCGAAGCCCGGCCGGCTGCTGTTGCCCTACCCTTGGTTCTGGATCTGCCAGGAGCCCCGGATGGGATGAGTGTCGAACACGATGTGCAGGCGTCGGATGAGTCCACCCTCATCAAGCTCAGCGACATCGACAACAGTGAAAGGGGCAGGAGTTCCGTTCGCGAGAACCCAATCGAAATCGAACCAGAATGCAAGCGTCTTGGCGTCTGCGCTCAGGAGGGTCTCCCGGAGCGTGAGCACGGACTCTGCAGTGTCGGCGAACAGCGCCGGGTAGAAGTCTCGCGCTGGCTGGACACCGTAGAGAGGAGAATCTACGACCCCGTCCGGCGTGAAAAGGTTGATTGCCAGGCCAGCGTCTGCTGTGCTGAGGGCCTTCAGGTAGGTACTCACGAGGACGTCCGGAGAAATTGAGTTCACGGATCTATCCTGCCGCAACGCTCCATGCGGCGTCGCTAAGCCGGCCGCGCCCCTTCGACTCTGCCAAACCTGCGTTCACGAGGGTCAGGGCGAACCACCATCCGCCGATCGTTGCCTGATTGCCGAAGTCCATAGCCTCATGATCGCAGAGGTGTTACTCCGGCCCCAGCACCAGGCGGCGGTTCCCGCCTATGGAGTGGGCAGCTGCTTGACCATTTCGAGCTCCCGGGTCGTCGGGTCGAGGACATACGGCTCGGTCACGCCGGTTGCCGCGAAGCCGCGGCGCTCGTAGGCGGCGCGGGCGCGGTCGTTGTGCTCGTGCACGTGCAGCGTGAGCCCACCCGATTCCGTGCGCGCCCAGTCCTCGATCCGTGACAGCAGGGCATCCGTCACGCCGGCGACCCCGCCCCGGAAGTCGGGCGCAACGTAGACACCGACGAGCAACGGCCCGGTGGCCTCGTCGGGGATGTAGCCGCCCATCGTCCCGACCCAACGTCCAGAGGGCGTGATCGCCACGACGACGATCGAATGTTCGTTGGTGCCGCGTGCTCCGCGCATGGCCCATTCGGCTTCGTCGTGCGCGAGTGCGGCGTCAAAGGTCTCCCCGAACCCAAGGGGCGTGTCCCGGAGCATCTCCAGCCGAAGTTCCCTGACCTCATGCCAGTCTGCCGCCGTCGTGTTGCGAATCGTGAAGCCCTCAGTCATCATCCCCGCACGATAGCAGGCAAGCATGCCGGGTCGACGGGAGCGCCGCGCTCGCCGGGTCGGTGCGGCAGAATCGTCGACTTGACGCCCCTCTGCCGTCGTGACACACTCGGCACAGCTCATTAATCAGATTAATCTGATTAATGAAATTCAGCGTCAACATCGCTGTACCTGCAGAAGGCGGGCGCGGTGACCTGGCCTGACAATGAGGTCGCGCCGATGCGCCCTCGCGAGAGGACGACGATGTACTCATTCACAGCACCCGTGGTGATGGACGCCTCCACACCAACCCCCGTCGGGAGCGAACCCCGGCCCCCGCTTGTCGCGCCCGGTCGGCAGCCCGTCCTGGTTGTGATGGGTGTCTCCGGGTCGGGCAAGTCGACGGTGGCCGCTCTCCTCGCCGGCCAGCTCGGGTGGGACTTCGTCGAGGGCGACGATCTGCACCCCGAGGCGAACGTCAACAAGATGGCGTCGGGCACTCCACTCACCGACGACGACCGCTGGCCCTGGCTCGACACCGTGTCGACGTGGATCCTCGGGCACACCACGGCCGACGTTCCCGGCATCATTACCTGCTCTGCGCTGAAAAAGAAGTACCGGGACGTGCTGCGCGAGCAGAACGTGATCTTCGTGCATCTCGTCGGCTCGAAGGAACTGCTCGGCGCACGGATGTCCGCACGCCTCGACCACTACATGCCGGCCAGTCTTCTGGATTCGCAGCTGGACACCCTGGAGCCTCTGGATCCCGATGAGCGCGGCATCCTCATCGACGCGGCTCGACCGCCCGCCGAGGAGGCCGCCAGGATCGTCACGATGCTCGGCCTGCTACCGGCCGCCGGCTCGTCAGCGCTCAGTGCGGGCAAACCCGGGCGTTCCGCCGCTCAGATGCCGGTCACCACCGCGGTGATCCACCCGGTCGTCGAAGCGGTCACGCGCCGCATCATCGAACGCAGCGCGCAGACCCGGGCGAGGTACCTCGCCCGGATCGATGCCGCCGCGGAGCAGGGACCGACCCGCGGTCGCCTGGGGTGCGCGAACCTCGCTCACGGGTTCGCTGCCACCGGCCAGCAGGACAAGGCCGCGCTGCGCAGGTTCGTGAAGCCGAACATCGGGATCGTGTCCTCCTACAACGACGTGCTCTCCGCCCACCAGCCGTTCGCCGCCTACCCGGCGATCCTCAAAGACGCCGTCCGGAAGGCCGGAGGCATCGCCCAGGTCGCGGGCGGCGTGCCCGCGATGTGCGACGGCATCACCCAGGGCAGGGACGGCATGCAGCTGTCGCTGTTCAGCCGTGACCTGATCGCCATGGCGACCGGCATCGCGCTGGCCCACGACCTGTTCGACGGCGCGCTGCTCCTCGGCGTCTGCGACAAGATCGTGCCCGGCCTGGTCATCGGCGCCCTCGCCTTCGGTCACCTCCCGGCCATCCTGGTGCCGACCGGGCCGATGAGCTCCGGGATCCCGAACAAGGAGAAGAGCCGCATCCGCCAGCTCTACGCCGAGGGACTGGCCGGTCGCGAGCAACTGCTCGAGGCCGAGACGGCGTCGTACCACTCCGCAGGCACCTGCACCTTCTACGGAACAGCGAACTCCAACCAGATGCTGATGGAAGTCATGGGACTGCATCTCCCCGGAGCGAGCTTCGTGAGCCCCGACACTCCGCTGCGCGAGGCGCTCACCGCGGCAGCGGCCAGCCAGGTGGTCGCGCTGACCGAGCTGAAAGACCAGTACACCCCGATCGGACGCGTTTTCGACGAGAAGTCGATCGTGAATGGGGTCGTTGCCCTGCTGGCCACGGGAGGGTCGACCAACCACACGCTGCACCTCCCGGCCATCGCGGCCGCCGCGGGGATCCAGCTCACCTGGCAGGACTTCGCGGACCTGTCCGAGGTCGTTCCCCTGTTGGTCCGCATCTACCCGAACGGCCCTGCGGACATCAACCACTTCCACGCCGCGGGAGGCACGGCGTTCCTGATCGGTCAACTCCTCGACGCCGGCTTGCTGCACCCCGACGTCCGCACCGTCGCCGGCGCAGGGCTTGATGCCTATCGCCGGGAACCGGTGCTCGACGGCACCGCCCTGAGCTACCGCCCCGGACCGACTGAGAGCCTCGACACGGACGTGCTGCGGCCGGCCTCTGCGCCCTTCGCGCCGAACGGCGGGCTCCGGATCCTGGACGGCAATCTCGGAAGCGCCGTCATCAAGGTCGCCGCGGTGGCGACCGAACACCACGTCATCCAGGCGCCCGCGGTGGTGTTCGACGACCAGCACGTCTTCCTGGCGGCATTCGATGCCGGTCAGCTTGACCGTGATCTCGTGGCCGTGATTCGCTACCAGGGCCCGTCCGCCAATGGAATGCCCGAGCTGCACAAGCTCACCCCGGCGCTCGGCATCCTGCAGGATCGCGGGTACCAGGTCGCGCTGGTCACCGACGGGCGGATGTCCGGCGCCTCTGGGAAGATCCCGGCGGCCATCCACCTCACCCCCGAAGCCGCAGCGGGCGGTCCGATCGGCCGCATCCGCGATGGCGACCTCGTACGTCTCGACGCGACGGCGGGCACCCTTGACGTCCTCATCGACGACGACGTCTTCGCCGCCCGCGAAATCACCGGTGCCGCGCTCGACGACGCCAGCTGGTCCGGCACCGGGCGGGAGCTCTTCTCGGTCTTTCGCCGGCAGGTCGGCCCGGCCGACCGTGGCGCCAGCGTCATCACCAACACACCTGAAGGAGTCCTCTGATGTCCACCCTGAACGCCGCCCAACTGCTCGAGCTCGCACCCGTGATCCCCGTCGTCGTCATCGAGGATGCCGACCGCGCGGTGGCTCTGGCTCGGGCGCTCGTCGCCGGCGGCCTGCCGGTCATCGAGGTGACGCTGCGCACCCCGGCTGCGCTGCGTGCGATCAGTGCCATTGCCGACCAGGTACCCGACGCCGTCATCGGCGCCGGAACGGTCAACAACCCGGTCCTCGTGCGTCGGGCTGTCGCAGCCGGAGCTCAGTTCCTGATCTCGCCCGGGTCGACCGATGCCCTGCTCGACGCGATGGACGCATCCGGTCTGCCCTACCTGCCGGGCGCTGCCACCGCGTCAGAGGTCCTGCGGTTGATCGAGCGCGGACACCCGGCGATGAAGTTCTTTCCCGCCGAGGCTTCCGGCGGCCACGCCGTGCTGCGCTCACTCGCGGCGCCCCTTCCGGAGGCGCGGTTCTGTCCGACCGGCGGGATCACGCTCGCGAGCGCGCCCATCTACCTCGCGCTGCCCAACGTGGGATGCATCGGCGGCACGTGGATCACTCCGCTGGATGCGATTGAACTCGGCGACTGGACACGCATCGAAGGGCTGGCTCGTCAGGCAGCAAGCCTGCGGCACTGACCCCGGGTACCGAGCTGCGTCCTGGGCACGAGCTGGCCGCCCAGACCCAGCCGGGCCTAGCCGAGACCGGCTATCCGGTTCAGCGCGGCACGCATGATGAGCTCGGCGGGGTCACCGAGGACCTCGTGGTTGAGGTAGAACGCCTCGAACCACGCGCGCACCTCCTCCTCGGGAAGCCCGACTGCGACCCAGTCGACACCGGCGACCGCCTCGGACACCGGTTCTCCCGTGCCCGCATCGAGCCACGCCCGAACAATCGGCGTCTCGGGATCCGCGTCGTCCGGGTTCCACGTGAGGAGAAGGCTGTGCGCCTCGTCGTCCGCGTGCAGATGGTCCGTGCGCCCGGACCCCAGCCACGGCAGCATCATCTGCTCACCGGGGATGGCAACGTCGACGATCTCCAAGGGCACCGGTCCGAAGTCACGGGCGTAGACCCGCAGCCCCTCGTGGTGCCAATCGGCCGCCTCTTCGGCATCTTCGGTGAGGTCTTCGAGAAGCGGGAGGGTGTGCTCGACCAGCGCCAGGGCCCACGCCAGGAGGTCCCGGGTTTCCCGCTTGGGCCACGGGCTGTTGTCCGTCTCTTCCCCGTCCGCGCCGTGGAAGTGGTGATCGACACCGCCCGCGGTCGTTTCCAGGTGCAGCTGTCCTCCCTCGAGCTCGACGGAGAACACGGCCACTTCTTCCTCGTCGCCCTCGCCCTCGTCGTCAACGAACCAATCGGCATTCAGTACCGGGTTCCGGAACCGGGTCGGGAGCGCGGGAAGCTCCAACGGCAGGTCGCCCAGGTCCAGTACCGCCCGGAAAACAGTGTCCGGCATTCGCAAAGTGGGGTCAGTCACGGGTACTCCTCAGTCCGCGTCGAGAATACCGGAGTCGGCAGGCGCCCCGGCACCGACAGCCGCGAGACACCGCAACAGTTGGGAGGGAACACAACTTTAGTGAGCGGATGACGGGAATCGAACCCGCGCTATCAGCTTGGGAAGCTGAAGTTCTACCATTGAACTACATCCGCGCGTCCGGCCGCGGGCAGAGCCTGCACCGGAACCGTGCCAGCATATCAAGTCCTCGCCGTTAGGCTGGACCCGTGCTGCTCTCCGATCGTGATATCAAGGCCGAAATCAACGCGGGACGAATCGGGCTCGAGCCCTACGCTCCGGAGATGATCCAGCCCTCGAGCGTCGACGTGCGCATCGACCGGTACTTCCGGTTGTTCGACAACCACAAGTACCCCTATATCGATCCGGCGGAAGACCAGCCCGAACTCACCCGGCTGATCGAGATCCCCCACGACGAGCCGTTCATCCTGCACCCCGGCGAATTCGTGCTCGGCTCCACCTACGAAAGAGTCAGCCTCGCCGACACGATCGCGGCCCGACTCGAGGGCAAGAGCTCGCTCGGGCGCCTCGGCCTCCTCACCCACTCGACGGCCGGATTCATCGACCCGGGCTTCACCGGCCACGTGACCCTCGAGCTCAGCAATGTCGCCACCCTGCCGATCAAGCTCTGGCCGGGTATGAAGATCGGCCAGCTCTGCTTCTTCCAGCTGAGCTCCGCCGCCGAGCGCCCATACGGCTCGAGCCAGTACAGCTCCCGCTACCAGGGCCAGCGCGGGCCGACGGCGTCGCGCTCGTTCCAGAACTTCCACCGCACGGATGTCTCCGTCGAGCCGACCACGGGCGTCGAGTAGCCGCCACCCCTGCTCTGCACCCCCTCCGCGGCAGTACGCGTGGCTAACTCAGGAGATTTGCCGGACTGGCGGGCATCGGCCGCACTGGTCCGGGGCCGTCCTCGATCGGTCGCACGGATTTCCTGAGTTAGCCCCCGGAAGCACCCGAGAGTCTTCTCGCGTTCGGCCGGGCGTCGCGGTGGACGTGCACATCTGTCCTGGTACCGGTGTGGCCAACTCAGGAGATTTGCCGGGCCGGCGGGCATCGGCCACATTCCTACGCGGGGTGCCTGCGGTCGGCCGCGCGGTCTTCCTGAGTTAGCCCCCCACGGCGGTCGCAACCGGGGTTGTGTCATCGAGCGGCAGGTCCGGGGGCCAGGGCGGAGTGAAAAGGGCCGATCGGAGGACCCGTGCCGGGTTCACACGGGCGCAACATGCGGCCGGTAAAATCGGAGGCATGACGACGACATCCGTACCCGGTTTTGCCGAGGCGCTCATTGCGCCCGGCCCGACGCCCGAATACCCGGGCCGGATGCGTCGTTTCGGCCAGCTCGTCGGCAGCTGGGCCGCGACGGGCTCACGCCTGGACGAGGCCACCGGCGACTGGCACGAGCGCCAGTTCACCTGGGTCGTCGAATTCGTGCTCGACGGGCGTGCGGTGCAGGACGTCGAGGTCGTCGACGTTCCCGTGAGCGACACGCATCCCGACGGCCGGGAAACCGTGGCCATGGCCGTGCGCGTCTACGATCCGCACGCCGGCGCCTGGCGGGTCAGCTACTTCGCCCCCGCCATCGGCGAGTACTGCCACCTCGTGGCGACCCCGCACCGCAACGGGCTGCGCCAGGACGGCACCGGCACCGACGGGCGGCCGATCCGCTGGAACTTCGTGTCCATCACGGCAGACGCGTACTCCTGGGAGGGCTGGGTCTCCAACGACGAAGGCGCGACCTGGGTGCTCGTCGAGCACAACGAGGCCACCCGCATCCGCTGACCAAGGCCACCTGCAGATCGGGATGCTGCCTGATCTTTCACGCTACAGCGAGAAGGGAAAGCCCAGATCCTCGGGGTATTCTCCGAGCGAGGTGAGCTGGGTCGCCGAGCGCTGCAGGGCCGCGAGCGTGAGGCCGAGGGTGCCGGGTCCGAAGCTCACCCGGGAGACCCCGAGTTCGGCGAGGCGGGCCAGGGGAACCGCCCCCGGGTGCCCGATCACGGAGATGCGGCCGTCGACCTCGTCGAGGGCCCGCTTGACCTTGTCCTCGTCGCTGAGACCGAGGAAGAAGATCACGTCGGCGCCGGCGTCGAGGTAGGCGTTGGCACGGGCGACGGCCTCGCTCCATTCACCGCCGCCGGCGAGGGTATCCACGCGGGCGTTGATCACGAGCGGTACGCCCGCGGCATCGGCCCCGGTGCGCGCGGCGGCCACCCGGGCGGCCGCGGTCGCGATGTCGTACTGCGGTGCCTTGGCGGCCCCGATCGAGTCCTCGAGGTTGATGCCCGAGGCGCCGGCCTCCTCGACGAGGCGACGGACGTTGCGGGCGACGCCGGCGGCATCCGCCGCGTAGCCCTTCTCGAAGTCGACCGACACCGGCAGGTCGACCGCACCGATGATGATGCGCGCCGCCGCAATGGCCTCGTCAACCGTGAGCCCGCCGCCGTCTTCGAGGCCGCGCACGTTCGACACCGAGTGCGAGGCCGTCGCGAGGGCCTCCACGCCGGGCGCCTGGGACACGATCTTCGCGGTGATGGCGTCCCAGACGTTCGTCACGATGAGCGGCGTGCCCGGAACGTGGAGCGCGTTGAGAAGTTCGGCCTTCTGGATCTGCTGAGTTGTCATGCCTCCAGCCTGACAAAGAACCCGGCCGAGGCCGAGATCCCAGCGGATGTCCAGACGATGAACAGGGTCCGCCCAGCCTGACTTCGCCCCGCCCCGGCCTTGCCGACAACTGTGGCCGCTGCGGACAACTGTGGCCGGCGCGCGAGGAACAGTTGTCCGCACCGGGAACAGTTGCGGCGGCGGCAGGGTCCGCCCAGCTACCCGAGCGGGTGCTGCTTCGACTTCACCGGGATCAGCAGGAGCAGCCCGACCAGGAGTACGAGCGCGATGCCGAGGATGCCCCAGACCTGGCTGCCGGACAGGCTCACGAACAGGGCGAAGAGCGTGGGTGCGAGGAAGGTCGCTGCCTTGCCGGTTGTCGCGTAGAGGCCGAAGATCTCGCCCTCGCGGCCGGCCGGAATGCTGCGCGCGAGGAAGCTGCGGCTGGCCGACTGGGCCGGGCCGACGAACACGCACATCAGCAGGCCGAAGATCCAGAACATCGTCGCGCCGCCGGTGGCGAAGAAGAAGACGGCGAGGCCGGCGACGATCGTGCCGGACAGGGCGACCACCATCACGTTCTTGGCACCGAGGCGGTCGTCGAGGCGGCCGACGAGCACCGTGGAGATGCCGGCGATGATGTTGGCGACGATGGCGAAGATGATCACGTCGCCGCTCGAGAAGCCGAAGGTGCCGGCCGCGAGGATGCCGCCGAACTGGAACACCCCGGTCAGGCCGTCGCGGAAGACCGCGCTCGCGATCAGGAACAGCGCCATCTGGCGGTCGCCGCGCCAGAGTGCGGCAACGTCCCTGCCGAGGACGGCATAGGAACGGAAGAAACCGACCCGCTCCCGCCGGGCGGCGGCGGGCGCCGCGTACTCGGGCACCCGGAAGAACAGCGGCAGGGCGAACAGGCCGAACCAGGCGGCCGCGATGAGCATCGACACCCGCACCGACAGCCCGTTGGCGTCGGTGACGCCGAACAGACCGACGTCGGGGTGGATGAAGCCGAAGTAAAGGATGAGCAGCAGCACGATGCCGCCGAAGTACCCCATCGACCAGCCGAAGCCGCTGACCCTGCCGATCGTCTTCGGTGTGGAGACCTGGCCGAGCATCGCGTTGTAGTTGACGGTCGCGAATTCGTAGAACACGGTCCCAACGGCGAGGAGGATCAGGCCGAGCAGCAGGAAGTCGGGAGAGGCCTGGACGAAGAACATCGCGGCGGTGAGGCCGACGACGATGAAGGTGTTGACGCCGAGCCAGAGCTTGCGGCGACCGGAAGCGTCGGAGCGTTGCCCCGTGATCGGCGCGAGCAGCGCCACGAGCAGGCCGGCGATCGCGAGTGCCCAGCCGAGCTGGGCCGAGATGACGTCCTTGTCGCCGAACGACGAACCGGTGAGGTACACCGTGAAGACGAAGGTCGTCACGACGGCGTTGAATGCCGCCGAACCGCCGTCCCAGAGGCTCCAGGCGATCACGCCGCGGCCGGCCGAGGTGGGTGCCGCAGCCGTCTCGTTCTGTTCCGCTGTCCCAGTCATGCGCTCAGAGTAGTGGTCGCCGGGGAACAGCGGGGAAATTACTCCGAAATGCAAAGTTGAGTCACTCACACTCAACTTTCAGGTGGCTGGCTTGACTCCGATTTCCGGCGGTGCCACACTTGAGTCAATACCGCTCAACTCTGGTCGATCATACCGATTGTCCCGTTGAGCTCACACTTTGAAGGAGAACGCACACATGGCCCGTGCAGTAGGCATCGACCTCGGAACCACCAACTCGGTGGTGGCCGTCCTCGAGGGTGGAGAACCCACCGTCATCGCGAACGCCGAGGGGCTCCGCACCACCCCGTCCGTCGTCGCATTCACCAAGGACGGCGAGGTGCTCGTCGGTGAGACCGCCAAGCGCCAGGCCGTCACCAACGTCGACCGCACCCTCTCCTCCGTCAAGCGCCACATGGGCACCGACTGGACCGTCGGCATCGACGACAAGAAGTACACCCCGCAGGAGATCTCCGCCCGCATCCTCGCCAAGCTGAAGCGCGACGCCGAGCAGTACCTGGGCGACAAGGTGACGGATGCCGTCATCACCGTCCCCGCGTACTTCAACGACGCCGAGCGCCAGGCCACGAAGGAGGCCGGAGAGATCTCGGGCCTCAACGTGCTCCGCATCATCAACGAGCCGACCGCAGCGGCCCTCGCGTACGGCCTCGACAAGGGCAAGGAAGACGAGCTCATCCTGGTCTTCGACCTCGGCGGCGGAACGTTCGACGTCTCCCTCCTCGAGGTGGGCAAGGACGACGACTTCTCGACCATCCAGGTGCGTTCGACCGCCGGCGACAACCGCCTGGGCGGCGACGACTGGGACCAGCGCATCGTCGACTACCTGATCAAGAAGTTCAAGGAAACCACCGGCGTCGACGTCTCCAAGGACAAGATCGCCAAGCAGCGCCTCAAGGAAGCCGCGGAGCAGGCCAAGAAGGAACTCTCCAGCAGCATGTCCACGAGTATCCAGCTGCCGTACCTCTCCCTGACGGAGAACGGCCCGGCCAACCTCGACGAGACGCTGACCCGCGCCCAGTTCGAGAAGATGACCGAAGACCTGCTCGACCGCACCAAGAAGCCGTTCCAGGACGTCATCCGTGAAGCCGGCGTCAAGGTGGGCGACATCGCCCACGTCGTGCTCGTCGGTGGTTCGACGCGTATGCCCGCCGTCTACGAGCTCGTCAAGAGCGAGACCGGTGGCAAGGACCCGAACAAGGGCGTCAACCCGGACGAGGTCGTCGCCGTCGGCGCCGCACTCCAGGCCGGCGTGCTGAAGGGCGAGCGCAAGGACGTCCTGTTGATCGACGTCACCCCGCTGAGCCTCGGCATCGAGACCAAGGGCGGCATCATGACGCGCCTCATCGAGCGCAACACGGCCATCCCGACCAAGCGCAGCGAGACCTTCACCACGGCAGACGACAACCAGCCGTCCGTCGCGATCCAGGTCTTCCAGGGCGAGCGTGAGTTCACCCGCGACAACAAGAACCTCGGCACCTTCGAGCTGACCGGCATCGCGCCGGCCCCGCGCGGCATCCCGCAGGTCGAGGTCACGTTCGACCTCGACGCCAACGGCATCGTGCACGTGTCCGCCAAGGACAAGGGCACCGGCAAGGAGCAGTCCATGACCATCACGGGCGGTTCCTCGCTCGCGAAGGAAGACATCGAGCGCATGGTGCGCGAGGGCGAAGAGCACGCCGCAGAAGACAAGCGTCGTCGCGAAAGCGCCGAGACTCGCAACACCGCTGAGCAGCTCGCGTACTCGATCGAGAAGCTCCTCAAGGAAAACGACGAGAAGCTCCCGGCCGAGGTCAAGACCGAGGTCCAGGCCGACGTCGACGCACTCAAGTCTGCGCTCGCCGGAGACGACGAGGCCGCGGTGAAGACCGCGTACGACAAGCTCAACGAGAGCCAGGGCAAGATCGGCGAGGCCATCTACAAGTCGAGCCAGGCGGATGCCGCGACGCCCCCCACCGAATCCGGCGAACCGACCGCTGACGCGGGCAAGTCCGACGAAGATGTGGTTGACGCCGAGGTTGTCGACGACGAGGAAGAAACCAAGAAGTAATGGCCAAGGACAAGGGCCCGAAGAACGAGCCGTCCGACGAGGAGGTGGAGCCCGTTGTTGCGGATGAGTCTGCAGCAGCAGAGGCCTCCGCTGACTCCGAGGCCGCGGCATCCGCTGAGGGTATCGAGGAAGACGAGCTGACGGTCCAGGACATCCTGGACGCCGCCAGCCGGGAAGTCGCAGAGCCGACGAGCGAACACCTGGCCGACCTCAAGCGGGTCACCGCCGAATACGCGAACTACCGCAAGCGCACCGAGGCGAACCGCGAGATCGAGCGTGAGCGCGTGACCGTGGACGTCGTCAAGGGCCTGATCCCGGTGCTCGACGACCTGGACCGTGCCGAGAAGCACGGCGACCTCGTCGCAGACTCCGCATTCAGCACCATCGCAGCCAAACTGCGCACGAGCGTGGAGCGCCTTGGCGTGAAGCCGTTCGGCACGGTCGGCGAACCGTTCGATCCCACAATGCACGAGGCCATCTTCCAGATGCCCACGGCCGATGTGACGGTCGACACAGTCGGCGAGGTGGTCGAGACCGGCTATTTCCTGGGCTCGACGCTTCTGCGTGTTGCCAAGGTCGTAGTCCAGGTACCGAGCGATGGCTAGCCAGGACTGGTTCGACAAAGACTTTTACAAGGTCCTCGGCGTCTCGAAAGACGTGACGCCGGCCGACCTCAAGAAGGCCTATCGCAAGCTCGCCCGCAAGTATCACCCGGACTCGAATCCGGGCAATCCTGCGGCGGAAGCGAAGTTCAAGGAAATCAGCGAGGCACACTCGGTGATCGGCGACCCCGCACAGCGGAAGGAATACGACGCTGTGCGGGCCATGGGCGGTGGAGCACGCTTCACCGCCCCCGGTGGCGGGGGTTCCCAGCAGGGCGGCGGCTTCGACGACGTCTTCGGCGGCATGTTCGGTGGGGGTGCCCGGCAACAGGGCTACTCCTATCAGCAGCAGGGCGGGTTTGACGACCTGCTCGGCGGCATGTTCGGCCGGGGCGGCGGTGGAGGCGGGTTCGGATCGTCCACGGGAGGATTCCGTGGTTATGGCGGGCCGACCCGCGGGCGGGACGTGGTTGCATCGACGACCGTCGACTTCATCACCGCGACCCACGGTGACCAGATCACCCTGCAGACGCAGGACGGCCGGGCCATCAAAGTCAGGATTCCCGCGGGCGTCGCCGACGGGCAGAAGATCAAGCTCCGCGGCCAGGGCCAGCACAGCCCGGACGGCGGCGAGGCCGGCGACATCGTCCTCACCGTGACCGTGCGCAAGCACGCCGTTTTCGAGCGTGACGGCCTGAACCTCAGGCTGCACGTGCCCGTGACGTTCGTCGAGGCCGCACTCGGCGCGACGATCGAGGTGCCGACCCTGGGCGGGGCGCCGGTCAAACTGCGCATCGCCCCCGGCACGCCGAGCGGACGGGTCCTGCGGGTCAAGGGCCGCGGTGTCGTGACCCCTAAGGGCACCGGCGACTTGCTCGCCGAGGTCCAGGTCGCGGTGCCGTCGCACCTGTCCAAGGAAGCCGAGGAAAAGCTCACTGCTTTCGCCGCGGCTCTCCCGGACGAGAACCCGCGTGACGAGCTGCTCGCGAGAGCGAGAGACTGACGGTGGACGAGAACTCCCGGGTGTTCGTCATCTCGACTGCCGCAGAGCTTGCGGGCATGCACCCGCAGACGCTGCGACAGTACGATCGCCTGGGATTGGTGAGCCCGGACCGCACCCCGGGCCGGTCTCGCCGCTACTCGATGCGTGACGTGGTGAAACTGCGCGAGATCGCGGAGCTCGGTGCCGAAGGCGTGAGCCTCGAGGGCATCCGGCGGATCATCGCGCTCGAGGACCACGTGCGCCGGCTCGAATCGCGCTTGCACGAACTCGAGTCGGCACTCGCCGATGAACTGCTGAACCGTCCGGGCCGCCGCGTCTTCGCGGCCGGCCCGGCCGGTGAGGTCATCTCGATGCGCGCGGGCACCCGCACCCGCCGCGCCAACCAGGTTGTCATCTGGCGCCCGCTCGATGATCTCTGATCCCGTGGCGCCCGAAATTCCGGCATTCGACCCCGCCGCGTTCGACTTCGCCGCGCTCCGGCGTTTCCCCGACGTCGAAGCCTCCAACCTCTTCGCCGTCGACGCGAGCGACCGCCTGATCCTCGACGAGGCGGCGGCGAGCCTTCCCACTGAACGGCTCGTCGTCATTGAGGACCGATATGGCGCTCTCACCCTCGGCGCCGCTGCGCTCTTCGGGGCCACCGGCATCCGCGTGCACCAGGACGCACTCTCGGGCGAGGCCGCCCTGGACCTGAATGCCGACAAGCTCGGTCTGGCCGACCGGTACCGCTCCTTTCCGCTGGGCGAGGAGCTTTTGTCCGGCGCCACCCTCGTTCTCCTCCAGCTGCCTCGCAGCCTCGCCGCTCTCGACGAGGTCGCCGACGCGATCGCGCGTTTCGCCGATCCCGCGGTCGTCGTTGTCGCCGGTGGGCGTCTCAAGCACATGACCCCGGCCATGAACGAGGTCTTCGCGCGCCACTTCGAGCGGCTCCAGGTCTCCCCGGCCCGGCAGAAGTCCCGGGTGCTGCGTGCCACCGGCCCCATCCGAGCGTCCGAGCCCGCGATCCCAGCCTGGCCGCACGTCAGCAGGCACGAAGACCTGGGGCTGAACGTGTGCGCCCATGGCGCCGCCTTCGCCGGCACCACCATCGACATCGGCACCCGGTACCTGCTCGAGTTCCTCGACCGGATGAAACCGGATGCCGTTCGCGCGATCGACCTTGGCTGCGGCACGGGAGTACTCGCGGCCGCGCTCGCGCAGCGTCGACCCGGACTCCGGGTCATCGCGAGCGACCAGTCGGCCGCTGCCGTTGCATCCGCCAGGGCCACCATGATCGCCAACGGCCTCGCCGACCGGGTAACGGTTGTGCGGGATGACGCGCTCGGGTCCCAGGCGGATGCCTCGAGCGAGTTGATCCTGTTGAACCCGCCGTTCCACATCGGATCCTCCGTGCATGCCGGCATCGCGCTCAAGCTCTTCGCCGACGCCGCGCGGGTGCTCCGGCCCGGCGGTGAGCTCTGGACGGTGTGGAACACGCACCTCGGCTATCGGCCGGCGCTCACGCGCCTGGTCGGGGAGACGCACCAGGTCGGTCGGAACGCCAAGTTCACGGTCACCGTCTCCGTCCGCCGCCAGTCTCCAGCCGCGTGAAACATGCCGGAAATAGGGGTGTTATCTATCCGACACGCCCGGGATGCGCCCGGGAGTTGCGGCCCCCCACGGTTCACCGTAAAGTCATCTAAGTCACCCCACAGGTTCGGAAAGCCGAAGCGCTTACCGGCCTCAAGCGGGACCACTTCCAATCCCGATCAACGCGTAAATTTGTTGGTTGAGATTGATGGCGTTTCACCAGATTCCCTTAGCGGGGGACCGAGCGAAACGACACGAAAGAAGAATAAGGAATTGCCTCGAAGCGAAAGTCCGTAAGGGCCTGAAGTCGAGGCGTCCGATCCTTGAGAACTCAACAGCGTGCACAATGTCAAATGCCAAAAACCTCGTGGTTTGGATCCGTTTCTAGC